>SKPH01000053.1 GCA_007119615.1 Syntrophomonadaceae bacterium
CTAAGATCAGAATTAAAGACCACCTATTCTTCTGCCGAGGTGCATACTTTTACCGGAGCCGGGCACTTTCCTTACTTAAACCGCGCTGAAGAGTATACACGTATCATAGATGAGTTCATTTCTAATCAGTAAAGAATAGGGAAATAATTGAGGAATCTTTCTGACTATCAATACTGTGCACCAAATCGGGTTATAGTTAGTTTAGAGGAACGGTTTTATTTCTGTGTTAAAATGAGCATAGAGTTTATACTTTTATTTGGGGAGGATTAAATTGTCAATGGATGCTCAATCTCTTTTAGAAAGAATTACTGTTTCCTCAGATATATTGACTGGTAAGCCAACTATTCGAGGCCTAAGAATAACGGTTGAGCAGGTGCTAAAAGCTTTGGCCGCTGGTATTACACAGCATGAATTACTGGAAGATTATCCTGAACTGGAGCAAGAGGATATTCAAGCAGTACTACTTTATGCTGCAGAACGAGTTGGAGAAGAACAGGTTTTTATGGTCCGCGAAGGAAACTGACGATGATTAGCATAGAGCTTAAATTTATAGTAGATGTTGGGGTAAGTAATAAGGTTGAAAATTGGCTTGCAGCACAAGGTTTTGATGTCGTAAATGTAAGAGATATTGACCCAAGGCTTCCTGATCATGAGATAGCTAAGATTGCTACAAAAGAAAATCGAATGGTCATTACTATGGATAAAGATTTTGGCGAACTGGTTTATAGAACCAATGCTACTCATACAGGTGTTTTACTGCTTAGGCTTGACGGTTATTCTTCACAAGAAAAAGTCAATGTACTCAAGAGAATACTAGAGGAACATCAAGATAAGATAGTTGGGAAGTTCTGTGTTTATAAAGACAATAACCTTCGGATACGTTGAAGGGGGCAAGGAACACAAGGGGACGGCTTGGGGTAACCCCCTGTGTCCAGGTGCTGCCTATGACCAGAGCAAGCGCCGGTCTCATAAACTGAAGTGGTAAAGCTGGTGGAGCGAACGAGTCCTGGCTACATAAAGCAATTTTGCATCAAGTTCATTGTGATGGTATTTCTCGTCAATGGTGACGAGGAGCACTGCATCAAACTCCAGACCTTTAGCAGCATAAGCTGGAACAATTAGAGTGCCGGCTGTATAGGATTCTTCGTTTCCGGTCAGGATTGACAATTCGATTAGTCCGCTCTTTATTAAAAGCTCATTCAAACGTTTGCATTCCGCCATTGTTTTACCGATAATAGCGATTGAAGTGCATCCTTCTTCCTCCAGGGCAGCTATGTCGGAGGGGCGGTTTGTGGTGACCCCCTGAAGCAATACACTTCGGGTACGGTGAAAAATTAATAGGTATAGTGAAAACAAGTATGTCATAGGAAGCGTCCTCTATTGGTCGGATATGACCAGAATCGGTGGTCGGATGTTGCCGGAATTACTGCTCGGATCAGGCCGGAATACGCAGTATAATTTGCGATTGCAGTAATTAGCATTAAGCAATGTCAGATATACCTAAATACTTATGCCATTCTTGTGCCATAATTGTGCCCAAAACAGTATAAAACCGTGTAAAGCAGTAGAATCCGCAAGTCTTATATTGCCCGTGGTTAAGGCAAGTATGCTTATTTTTAGGGTTGTGTGGAGATCACTTTTTTAGACTTCAAATCCAGTGGCAGGGCCGCCCCCTGCGGTGGGTTCGATTCCCATCTACTCCCGCCAGTGTATTAACTCCCTTACCGAATGGTTGGGGATTTTATGTTTTACAAGCCGAAAGGTCACGGCCTGTTTTTGTTAGAGCGCTGGGATGATATTCTACTGCGTCACTCGACCCTCTGCCATATGGGAATCGGGCATCCATTCTTCTTCCTCGTCAGATATTTTATTCTTACTGCGTAACAAAATAAGATCTTAGTCATCTTAATTATTAGCAAGAGGTATTGTACAATCCGGTTACAGGAAATGGAGGGTTAAAAATGCGGGAAAAAGTAAGGATCGCGATTATTGCGGTTGCTATCCTTGCCCTGGCGGGAGGAGCTATCACCGCGCAGAGTATCTTAAATGGTGATCATGATCCTGTCTCAGAACATGCAGTTTCATCTCCCGAAGTTTTTAACGGTACCGGCAACTTGACCGGCCGTATTGACAGCCACTCGGTTGAGGTTGAGATTCACGGAGAGCCCCGGGTTTTTGGCTTAAGCAATGAGTTGCGTGAAGCTGAGATTGCTCCCGGGCCGATTAATTTCAAATATAAAGTTGATGAAAATGGCCGCTCGATCATTACCGAAGTTGAATGGATGAAGGTTGGAGAAAGCGCTGTGCTAATAGCCGATGGTATTTTTAACGGGCAAGCCGACAGCCACACCGTCGAGATCAGGGTTGGGCAGGCAGACCGGGCATTTACCTTTGACAGAGAGATCGCTGTTGATCATCTTAGCCCGGGAGACAAGGTTAACTTTGATTACAGAGAAGATCCAAACGGCAGGCTGGTTATTGTGCGACTGGTTAAAACCGGTAGTGGGGTGGTAAGTGACCCCCCCGTTATAGAGAATAAGTACAGCGGCAAAGGTATTTTTAACGGCCGCATTGACAGCCATTCGGTGGAGATTGAGGTTGGCGGAGAGGCCAGGGTGTATGGTTTAAGCCAGGGGCTGCGTGATGTTGAGTTTGCTCCCGGCCCAATCAACTTTAAATACTACGTCGATAAAGACGGGCGATCCATTATCACCGAAGCCGAGTTTACCAAGGATGAAGGCGGCCCAGTACAAACAGCCGAAGGTGTATTCAGCGGGCTAGCCGACAATCACACCGTGGAAATTGAAATTGGCGGCGAAGCCAGGGCCTTTGGTCTTGACGTGGGAATTTCGTTTGCCGGCATCACAGAAGGAGAGCAGGTCTTTATCGCCTACCGGGAAATGGGCGGCAGACCGGTGATCATTAAGGTGGAAAGATTAGACTAATTTAGGCAGCCTGAAAAAAACACTAGAATGAGGCGACTGTTAAACCCAGGCGCCTTTTTTGTCAGGCCTATTGTTACCTTCGCGGCATAGTGAATATATATAAATGAGCCTCTGTTTAGGGAAGGATTAGAGTTCGCGATATTGAAATATAACCCCACCTGAAGTTTTTGTTAAAGCAGGATAAGTTTAAACAATTTGTTTTAATCTCTGTTAGTGAAAACTCTTGTTTATTGTTGTATTAATTGGCAAACCCCGCCTCCCATTAAAAAAAGTTATTATTTTTGCGTAACAAAGCCATCTGTACTTCATCTTTATTATAGAAAGATGGTGTTGCGCGGTATCGGAGTGAGCTGGATGAGGAAGGGAAATGCGGTTTCAGGCGTAAAAGATCCACAGGCCGCAGAAATCTGGCCGCGGCTGTACCGCTATATTTACTACAAGGTCCAAAACCGGGAGGAAGCTGAAGAACTTACCCAGGAAACTTTTAAGCGGGTTCATCCGAAAAAAATTGCCGGGGTAATCGAGGAAGACAAGATTGAGTCTTACTATTTTACTACAGCTAAAAACCTGATTGCTGAAACCTGGCGCAAGAAGGTCCGCCAACCTGCGACGGTCTCTATGGATCAACTGGTTGGACAGGGCTGGGAACCGTCTTTACCGGAGCAGGATATGGGCCTGGAAGATACATTAGCCATCAACAAGGCTATGCAGGATTTAAGCGATGATTACCGCCTGGTTTTGACCTTACGGATTATCGAAGGGTGGCCGGTGGGCGCAGTGGCAAAAAAAATGAAGCGCAGCCCTGGGGCGGTCAGAAGCCTGCAGTTCAGGGCGATTCAGGCCTTGAAAGAACTGTTGGACGAAGGAGGTTATTTTCTTGAATAGATTTGATTCTGATCGGGACAATAATGAAGCCGTTATTGATCAATTCATAGATGATCTGAATGAAGAGAAAAGGCCGACCGCGTATCAAGCCGGACCCGTAGACCTTGAAATGGAGAAGCTGTTTGAAACAGTCAGGGCTGTCCGGAGACTTGAGCAGGGCAGCTTCGGTAAGGAAAAAGTATATAAACGGCCCCGGCTAAAAGGGTGGCTTGCCGTAGCGGCGGCTGTCTTGCTGGTTGTGCTTGGATTGAGCATTCTGCAGTTCCCGGGACTGGATCTAGCGCTGCCTGGGATTCATCCCGGAGGCATCGTTGAAGCGTCCACTAGAGCATATGAAGAGCTTCGTAGTTATAGTGGGGTTTTTGAAATCAGGAACGAGCGGGACGGGATGGTAGACTCTTTGGAAACGATTACAGTTCAATACCAGAAACCCAACAAGTACTTTGCCGTTCACAGATTTAACGGTTTGGAGCAGCGCTACGTCAGTGACGGGGAGAAGATGATTGCCGATGAGGATGGAAGGGTGACAGTCGAGAACCTCTTTCCTGAAAAAGAGCTTTGGCGCTATCATATCGGCACGGTTATCCGCGAGCTGGGCCAGGCTGAAACGGTTGAAACGCTGGGATCTGATACCCTGTTCGGCCGCGAGGCCGAACTGCTAAGATATCAGTACCCGAATAGTGGCCCAGATGAATATATGCAGATTTGGATTGACACAGCGACCTACCTGCCGCTGCGCAAAGAGCTTTTTCATCCCGACGGATCTGTACTGGTGGTGGAATTCAAAGAGCTGGAGGTCAATCCGCAGTTTGATTCGGATGCGTTCTCCTGGATACTGCCGGAAGGGAAAGAGGTCACTGAGCTGAATCGAACGGGTACCTTAGAGCAGGTTAAGAAAGCCTGGCCGGAGGTAGAAGCCATCCTGCCCACTGTTTATGCGGAAATGGAACTGCAGAGAGTTGGCTTGCTAAATGATGATTTATTCGACTATGTACTGAGGTTTAAGGATGAGTCGACGTATGATTTTCTCGACATTTACTATACCGACGTGCCGCAGGAATTTAATTTCTATCGGCAGGGCAAATTCGGCCTTCTGGGTGAAGGGTACGTCGAGCTTAACCCGTCCGCGTGGAATGTTTTTGAACTGTACCTCGGGCCCAGCCGCACCGCCCGGTGGATTACCTTAGATTACGAGGTCTATATGGTAACCAGCCGCAGTGTCGACTATCTACAATCACTTCTCGAAGAGCTTGCCCAAGAAACAGTCCAGTTCAAAACTGCTGAGGAAATGATTGAGAGAGGCCTCGAGCCTGTTACCGAAAAAGAAGGCCACTAACTTCACTATGTCAAGGGCGTGTCGAGGGGACGGGGTTGTTGGCAACTTCTTAAGGGATGGATGAAGAAAATATACTGATTAAAGTTGAAAACCTTGCCGGAAGGGCCGGTCTGGAATAAGGGTGAATTTCGATGTATGCGATCACGACGCCCGGCCCGATGTTTTTACCCTGCTGGTTAATGAGCAGTCCGGGAAAGATACTGACCCTGGTCATCTTTAGGATAATGGTGGCTGTGACTGGGGCAGATTGGATTCTGGCATTTGGGAACAGATCTTTTATGGTGAGTTCGATGGCAAGCGGGAAAAAAGGGTTTTAGTTAAGTTTGTTAGGGAATAACCTGGCGATTTGATGAAAGAGCCCATAAATATAATGATGCTACCGAACCATAAGGAGAATAGTGCTTCCGGTATTGCTCAAATATTACCTGCGGCAGAGATTGCAGACCATAGAGGTTCATCATCCCCCTGCGGATGGCTAAGTCCCGATAACTGACAATATCCGGGCGACGAAGTGAGAATAGCAAGATCATTTCTGCTGTCCAGACACCGACACCTCGCAGAGAGGTAAGGACAGCAATCACCTCTTCGTCAGGTAAACCTGGCAGTGCTGTAAAATCAACCTCGCCGGAGATTGCCGCTTCTGCAAGGCCTTTAAGGTAACCTGCTTTTCGCTCTGAAAGGCCACAACCTTTAATCAATGTGATATTTGCCGCAGAGATACTTGCCGGTGTAACATCTCCAAGCAGAG
>SKPH01000035.1 GCA_007119615.1 Syntrophomonadaceae bacterium
AGCCGGGAAGGCAGGGGGTGCAGTGAACACGAGCCAGGAGACCTGCCTGACAGCGCGCTTAACCCCTTCGGGTGAAAGGGTAAGGCGGGGTAAAAACCACGTTTTGCCGTGGTTTTTTTATTTTTCCGGATTATTTCTCGGGCTCTCCGCTGAAATCCTAATTAATTATACTTAAGACAAGGAGAGGTAAAAGATGAAAAAGAGTTTGGTCTTACCGGCATTAATCATGGTTATCAGTTTACTGCTTCTTACCGGGTGCGGCGGGGAAGAGGGAGTCGCTGAAGATGAAAGCCCGATTGAGGGCGACGAAACGGCTGAACCTGCAGAGACAAGCGGTACTGTTACCGTAACAGATCAAATGGGCCGTGAAGTGACGATAGAGGGGATTCCCCAGCGGATCATCTCGCTTTCTCCGAGCAACACGGAAGTTGCCTTTGCGCTGGGTCTCGGCGAACGCATCGTCGGTGTGACCGAGTACTGCAATTATCCTCCGGAAGCGCTCGAAAAGGATATTGTAGGCGGTTTTTCCACCCCCAGCATCGAGAAAATTGTCGAACTCGAGCCGAATTTGATTCTGGCTTCTACAATCCATGAAGAAGAGGTGCCGAGACTGGAAGAATTGGGGATCCCGGTTTTGGTTGTGGAAGCATCTTCGCTAAACGAACTATACACCAGTATGTCTCTTGTCGCCGAAATAACCGGCGTGATATCCGCCGGGGAAGAGCTGATCGCTTCGATGCAGCAGCGGATCCAGGCTGTACAGGATGTCGTCAGCGTTATAGATGACGAAGATAAAATTCGCGTCTATTACGAGGTTTATTCCGAACCGCTGATGAGCGCGGGAAGCGGCGCTTTTATTACTGATGTTATAACGCTGGCGGGAGGAATTAATATTTTCGGTGATGTTGATGAAAATTATCCGCAGATTAGTGCGGAAGTAGTTGCCGAACGGCAACCTGAAATTATCCTCTTTCCCGATTATCACGGTACTGCGGATTTAGTCCTGGAAGGAATGGCTGACAGGCCCGGTTGGGAAAGCGTGCCTGCCGTGCAGGAATTCAGGGTCCATGCCATGTCAGATGATACCTTTGCCCGCCCCGGGCCGCGTGCGGTCGAGGCTATAGAAGATGCGGCCAGAATTTTTTACCCGGAACTTTTTTAGAAAACAACAGGTTAAAAATTAGTATTCAGTAAGCGAGGTAAACTAAATCGCCGGATAATTTGGGAACAGAAGCAAAAAAAACCGGGATCGCCGGGATTAAAAAACCGCTTTTTATGGTTGCGCTGGTTGCTCTGCTCTTTTTCTCCCTGATCACAGCCATGATCTGGGGTGCGGTGGCAATAGGCTGGCGGAGTATTTTCACGATTCTTTTCGATGCTTTACCGGTCTATGATTCACCGGCAATAACGGATGTTACTCCCGTTTACAGGGATATACTGCTGCAGATTCGCCTGCCCCGGGTTTTATTGGCCGCGGTTGTGGGCAGTTCGCTTGCTGTAGCAGGCGCCGTTTTCCAGGGCCTTTTTCGGAACCCGATGGCCGATCCCTATGTGATAGGGATATCCTCCGGAGCGGCCCTGGGAGCGGTAATTGCCATGCTCGGCGGTTTCAGCCTTACCCTGGGAGGGTTTGGGGCGGTTCCCCTTTTTGCTTTTGCCGGCGGGTTAACGACCATGATTATTGTTTACAGTATGGCCCGGGTCGGCCGGGCTGTTCCGGTTATGACCCTCCTATTGGCAGGTATTGCTGTTAGCGCCTTTCTCTCAGCCCTGGTTTCGCTGCTCACCTATTTTGCCGGCGAGCGGCTGCATATGGTGGTTTTTTGGATGATGGGCGGTCTGGGCGGGGCAACCTGGCGCCAGGTATCGGTAATGATCCCCTATGCCCTGGCCGGTTATTTGTGCGTCAGCTTTTTCTCCCGTGAACTGAATGCCATGTTGCTCGGCGAGGAAACAGCCAGTCATTTAGGGGTTAACACGGAGAAGGTTAAAAAGATTTTGCTGGTGGGCGCTTCGCTACTGGTGGCGGCGGCGGTTTCAACCAGTGGAATTATCGGTTTCGTCGGTCTGGTCGTCCCTCACTTTGTACGCCTCGTTGCCGGCCCGGATCACCGTTTTCTAATCCCGGCCTCGGCGCTGCTGGGTGCATCCCTGTTGATAGCCACGGACACTCTGGCCCGGATTGTTATCGCTCCGTCAGAGCTCCCGGTAGGGATTATTACCGCCTTGATTGGTGCGCCGTTGTTTATTTACTTGTTGAAAAAACGCAGGAAATTAAGATACTTTGGCGGGGGAGGATAGCGCTGATGGGTTTGAATATCGATGTTCAGGGTTTAAAATTTACTTATGATGCCCATCCGGTCCTGGACGCCACGGAGTTTGTAGTGCAGCACGGAGACCTGGTAGCCCTGCTGGGCGCCAACGGAGCCGGTAAATCAACCCTTTTGCGCTGTATCAGCCGTATTCTGAAGCCCACCGGAGGGCATATCCTGCTGGACGGAAGCGAGCTGCAACAACTGAGCAGCAAGGAAGCTGCCCGCCTGATGGCGGTAGTCCCCCAGGAAACCGCCGCCGATTTTGACTTTACAGTTGAAGAGATTGTAATGATGGGTCGGTTCCCATATCTTAAGCGTTTTCAGAAAGAGGAACAGCAGGATCGGGACCTGGTGAAGTGGTCGATGGAGATGACCGGAGTATCGCATCTGGCCCATCGATCTATCGCCGCTTTAAGCGGCGGTGAAAAACAGAGAGTGATTATGGCCCGGGCTGTCTGCCAGCAGCCTGAAGTCCTGATCCTGGACGAGCCGACAGCCAACCTTGATATCGGTTACCAATCGATGCTGCTTGAACTGGCAGCCCGTCTCAACCGCGATTATGGAGTAACGGTAATTGCTGCAATTCACGATATAAACCTTGCGGTGCACCATTTCAACCGCTTTATCCTGCTGTCAGGCGGTAGAGTCCTGGCGACAGGCAGGGCTGAAGAGGTAATTACCGCTGAAAATATCCAAATGTCGTACGGTGTGCCGGCTTCGACTTACCGTCACCCGCTGCACGGGGTACTACAGATCAGCGTGGCCAGAAGACAACCTCGTGGCGTTTGCAATAACGATGAGCGGGCAATACATGTGATCGGAGGCGGTGAGGAAGCGCTGCCGACGCTGGAGCTGCTCAACCAGAAGTGCTGCCGGCTTTCTGTCGGGCCGGTATCGGCCCAGGACAGCAGCTGTCGCTTTGCCCACTTCAACGGGTTTCCTGTAATTATCGTTCCCCCATTTACCACTATGAGCAGTGAACACAGGGAAGAACATCTGAAATTGATGCGCAGCGCGGAAGCGGTGGTAATACCCCCGATACCGTTTGGTGAAGGGAACCTGGCCGTGGTTGCCGAAGTAGGAACTGTTTTGAAGGAAGGGAAGGCGGTTTACATTATTGACCTGGAGGGTGTGGAAGGCCGCGATTACAGTGGAAAAGCCTTTCCCCTGATTCAGAATCTTGTCGGTGAAGGCGCTGTCGCCCTGAAAAATTCTGGGGAGCTTCTGAAGGTAATATTCCCGGATGGAGACGAAGAAGATGAGCGAAAAAGTTGAGTGCCGTTCAGGCCGCCTGGTTTTAATTACAGGGGGAGTTCGCAGTGGAAAAAGCTCTTTTGCCGAAAACCTGGCCGTGCAGAGCGGAAAAAAAGTTATTTACCTGGCCACAGCCCGGGTTGAAGATGATGAGATGCGGAAACGTGTTGACCGTCATCAAAAAAGGCGCCCCGGTGATATGCAGACAATCGAAGAGCCGCTTGAACCTCACCTGGCAATCGAAGAAAAAAGCTCATCCAACACCCTGATTTTGGTTGATTGTCTGACCCTGCTTTTAAGCAACCGGATCCTGGCCGATCTTGATCGGCACGGAGCAGTCAGGCAGGGTGAAGATATTTTTGCTGATGAACAGCTCCTTGAAGCTGCCGCTGAACGAACCCTGGATTATATTCAGCTATTTGTCGAAACGATTAATTCTTGCCTGGCGGAAGTCCTGGTAGTGACCAATGAAGTCGGGATGGGAGTGGTGCCCAATTATCCCGTTGGTCGTGTTTTTCGTGATCTTTCCGGACGAGCCAACCAGGTTCTTGCCGCGCAGGCTGATCAGGTGTGGATGGTAGTCTGTGGCATTCCACAGCGGTTTAAATAGATGGATCGGATTTTACTGACCTCAACCGCACTGGCAGCGGCTTATTTTCTGGATATCCTGATCGGAGATCCGCGTTTCCTGCCCCACCCGGTACGCCTGATAGGTATGATTATTGTATTCCTGGAAAAAAGGGTGCGCAGATTATTTCGATCTCCGGCGAGCCTTAAAATTGCAGGTCTGCTGATTCTAATCATCACGGCCGGCGGGTCTGTCGCGGTAACAATAGTTCTGCTGGGGCAGGCTTACCGGGTTCACATCATGCTGGGACTGCTCCTTGAGACCTATATATTATTTACGGTTCTGGCCGGGGGCGATCTGCGCAACCATGTATATAAAGTTGAGCAGAACCTGGGTTTTGGAAAACTGGGCAGGGCGCGATCGAGCGCCGCTCTGCTGGTCAGCCGTGATACTGCCGGCCTGGATGAAAGCGGAGTATCCAGGGCAACCCTGGAAAGTCTTTTTGAAAACAGCGCCGATGGCCTGGTAGCACCGTTATTTTTTGCAGCAGCAGGCGGCCCGGCAGCGGCAGTATGCTTTAAGGCGGTCAATACCCTGGATTCGATGATCGGATATAAGAACGATGAATATGGCGATTTGGGGTTTTTCCCCGCTAAAACTGACGATATTTTAAGTTTTATCCCCGCCCGGCTTACTGCGCTGCTGATTATTCTCGCCGGTGGCCGCATGTGGCGAGACGGTTTGCGGACATTGATTAGAGATCACCGCAAACACGACAGCCCCAACAGCGCCTGGCCCGAAGCGGCGGCGGCAGGAGTGCTCGGTCTCAGTTTTGGCGGAGCAGATTCTTACAACGGTGAAGCGGTGCTCAGGCCGGTAATTAACGCCGGTGGACGAGAGCCGGAAGGCGGCGACATCAAATGGGGTTTAGCCTTGTTTCGCCGAACCTCTATTCTCGCTTTTGTCAGCCTGATTATGCTTTATTACTTTTTAAGAACCTGGGAGGCTCTACCTTTTTGACCAATTACCTGCGAGCTCTTTCTTTCCTGACAGTGATGCCGCTTCCCTTCATCCGTTTTAGTTCTGACAGCAGGGAGCTTTCAAATGCAGCAGTCTATTTCCCCCTTGCCGGAGCGACTCTCGGACTGTTTTTTGCAGCAGCAGCCTGGTTGTTGCTACATTTTTTCCCTCCCGGGCCGGTGGCTGTAATGGCATTAATTCTAAGTTTTTTGTTAACGCGCGGCCTTCACTTTGACGGCCTTGCCGACACCGCTGACGGACTGATCGGAACTACAGACCGGGAGAAGGCATTTAAAGCGATGAGCGACAGCTCAGTCGGTGTAATGGGCGCCGGATCCGTGTTTTTGGTATATCTGCTCAAATACACTTTGCTCGCAGAGCTTGGCTACCTGTACCTGGTTGTTGCCTTGTTTTTTATGCCCCTGGCGGGAAGGTGGGCCATTGTTTATGTCGGTACCTGGTTCAATCCCGCCCGTGAACAGGGTTTGGGAGATCTTTTCCTCAGGGGAATGCGCTGGCCGATACTGTTTAAAGCATCCCTGTTAACTGCGGTTTTGTTTTTCGTATTTGCCTGGTGGTATTCTCACCTGGTTATTCCCGCAATTATCGGCTGTCTTCTGGCTATCGCTTTTGCACATCTGTTGTCTTTTTATGCTTCCCGGCGCCTGGGCGGAATTACCGGCGATATCCTCGGAGCTTCCAGTGAACTCGGTGAACTCTTTTTTCTGTTGGGTTTTTACTTTGCCCTGCAGCACAGCGCTTCCGCAGAATTTATGGCAAAGGCGGTGAGCTATTTTGCTTTCGGTTTTTGATGACGAGACCGGTGGCCACGGAGGAGATCTTGCCCGTGCCGCGAAGTTATGGAACCCTGATCGCGGGGAACTGGTTGACTTCAGCAGTAACATAAACCCGCTTGGCCCGGCGCCTGGCCTACTGGATCATTTAAGGATCGCTCTGCCGGAGATAGTATCGTATCCATCACCCCAGGCTCGTGAATTTCGTGAAAGATTGGCTGCCTTTATGGGTGTTCCGGTAGAACGGTTGATTATCGGCAATGGGGCCAATGAGCTGATTCACCTGCTGATCCTGTGGAGCCGTCCGCAGAGGGTTTTAGTCCCGTCGCCCTCTTTTTCTGAATATGAAAGAGCTGCTGTCTTAGCCGGGGCCCGGGTCGAGCGTTACTCACTGCCTCCAGGGAATGAAGTTGATTTTGATGCCCTGGGCCGCAAAACGGGGCCGGGCGATCTGCTGGTATTTTGCAATCCGAACAATCCCACCGGTATGCTAAGCCCGCGAGGCGGCCTGAGTCACCTGCTTGAAACCTCAGCCGGAAAGGGCGCGTCGTTAATGGTCGATGAGAGCTTTATTCCCCTGACCGGCAGACCTGAAGAAAGCCTGCGTGATTTCCAGAGCGAACACCTCTGGGTGATTACCTCCCTGACCAAACTATGGAGCCTTCCGGGGCTGCGCCTGGGCTGTGCCGTGGGACCTGAGAAACTTACAGGCGCGATAACCCGTTGGGGCGATCCCTGGAGGGTTAACATCCTGGCTCAAAAAGCCGGAATCTACTGCCTGGAAAGTAAGGGCTACCTGGAAAAAAGCCTCGCCCTGATCAAAAAAGAACGGGAATTTCTAACCAGGGGGTTCCTGGAAACAGGCGCTTTTCATGTTTACGAAGGGTCGGCCAACTACCTTTTGCTACGGGGACTTGAAGCTGTATTTAATGTAGAAGATTATCAGGATTACCTGGCCCGGAGAGGGGTGCTGATCCGGCGGGCGGATAATTTCTTCGGTCTTGATCAGCGCTATTTCCGCATTGCTGTGCGCACCCGTCCGGAAAATCTGCGTCTGATCCGGGAAACAGAAGCTTATCTGAAAAGCGGCGAAAGCAAAATTAAAAACGGCAGCGCCGGGGGTGAAAACAGGTGATAAAAACTGTGATGATCCAGGGCACCGCATCATCTGTTGGGAAGAGCCTTCTCTGTGCCGCTTTTTGCCGTATTCTCCGGCAGGACGGTTTCAGCGTCGCTCCCTTCAAATCTCAGAATATGGCCCTGAACTCATTTGTTACCCGGGATGGCTTTGAAATGGGCCGGGCCCAGGTTATGCAAGCGGAAGCGGCCGGAATCGAACCCAGGGTCGAGATGAACCCGGTGCTTCTGAAGCCGACTTCAGACCGGGGTTCACAGGTTGTAGTTATGGGCCGGCCGGTTGGCAACATGGAGGCCATGGAATATTTCCAATGGAAGGAGAAGCTGTTGCCGGTAATTGATGAAGCTTACGAAACCCTGGCCGGGGATCACGATGTAGTTGTTATCGAAGGTGCCGGCAGCCCGGCGGAAATTAACCTCAGGGAAAAGGACCTGGTTAATATGGGCCTGGCCTGCCGTCTCAGGGCACCTGTGCTGCTGGTCGGCGATATCGATCGCGGTGGGGTTTTCGCTTCTCTTTACGGCACTGCTGCCCTGCTGCAGCCTGATGAAAGAAGTCTGCTTAAAGGGGTGATTATCAACAAGTTTCGTGGTGATCGCAAAGTTCTGGAACCGGGTTTGTTCCAGCTGGAAGAACTAATCAAGATCCCTGTGCTCGGAGTGGTACCCTTTATGCATCTGAACCTTGACGATGAAGACAGCGTTACTGAACGTTTCGAAAACCGCCGGGATCAGGAAGGGATAAACGTACAGGTAATTCTCCTGCCGCGAATCTCCAACTTTACCGATTTTAATCCCCTGGAATTGTATGATGATGTCATCCTTACGTATATCAGGGAGCCGCACGAGCTTGACTCGCCGGATCTGCTGATTTTACCCGGGTCAAAGAATACAATTGAAGATCTTAACCACCTGCGCAGCTCCGGCTGGGAAAAGCATCTTAAAAATTATACCGCAAAAGGCGGCCTTTTGATGGGCATCTGCGGCGGTTTTCAGATGCTTGGCCGCAGAATCCTTGACCCGCAGCGAGTGGAAAGTTCTTTTCCCGAAGTGCCCGGGTTTGCTTTTCTGGATGTGGAAACTGTTATGGCAGAAGAGAAGTCAACCCGGCAGGTAGAGGCTACCTGGTGTTACCGGGACAATAATTACTTTGACTCTATGGGTGAGGATGAAAAGCTCACCGGTTATGAGATCCATATGGGTCAGACCAATTACAGCTCGGTTAAACATCCTGTCTATATTCAGACGACAGGCCTGTGGGAAGGGGGCGTCAATGAAGAGGGCAATGTTTTTGGCACTTACCTGCACGGTATTTTCGATAACCTGCCCTGGACCGAAAAACTGCTTAACAATCTGCGCCGGAAACGCGGCCATCCTGAAAAAATCAATTCTTCACCCCGCACTTACCGCGATTATAAAGAGCAGGAATACAATTCCCTTGCTGAAACAGTGAGAGCAAGCCTGGATCTGGACAAAGTTTACCGGATTATTGAGCAGGGGGCGTAAGTGGCGTAAACCGGATCAGATGGCACCGACCGGGACGGGTATAGATTCCAGCTTATAAACTTTAGGAGGCAGTACAATGACAGAGGAAAGAAAAATGGAAGAGCAGCTGCAGGCTGTAATTGACGTAGTTAAGCCGCTCGATGAAGCGGCCATGAGTAAAGCCCGCGAACGGATGGATATCCTGACCAAACCGCAGGAAAGCCTGGGACGGATGGAAGACCTTGCTGTCCAATTATCGGGGATAAATGGAGACTTCTTCCCCTGTAACAGCAAAAAAAGAGTGGTGGTCATGGCGGCGGATCATGGGATCACCGAAGAGGGCATCAGCGCTTACCCGTCGGAAGTGACGGCCCAGATGGTCGCTAACTTCACCGGAGGCGGTGCGGCCATTAACGTGCTGGGCAGACAGGGCGATGTAGAAGTTGAAGTTGTCGACGTCGGAGTTAAGATTGATACTAACCTGCCCGGGGTCAGGAGAGTTAGGATTAAAGCGGGCACTGAAAATTTCAGGCGCCGGCCGGCCATGAGCCGCTCTGAAGCTCTGCAGGCAATTATTGCCGGTATTGAGTGTGCCGAACAGGCTGGAGAAGCGGGAATAAAGGTGCTGGCTACAGGAGAAATGGGTATCGGCAATACAACTGCCAGCAGCGCTGTGATGGCGGCGCTGACCGGATATGAAACCTCGCTGGTTGTCGGCAGGGGGACTGGTCTCGACGATGATAGATTGCGTCATAAACAGGAAGTGGTTACCGGGGCTCTCGAGATGCACAAACCGGATTCTGCAGACCCCCTTGGTGTGCTCAGCCTGGTCGGAGGTCTTGAAATTGCTGCACTGGCGGGTTTAATTCTGGGCGCTGCAAAGCTCCGCATCCCGGTTATTATAGACGGTTTTATCTCGAGCACCGCAGCTTTATCCGCGGTTAAGCTTTGCTCCAATGCACGTTATTATCTTGTCCCCTCACACCTTTCAGCTGAATCGGGGCACGCTCTGTTAATGGATTACCTGGACCTGAAACCATATATTAATATGGGCATGCGGCTCGGCGAAGGAACCGGAGCTGTTCTGGCCATGTACTTACTTGAAGCGGCAGCGCGCATCACCCTTGAGATGGCAACTTTTGAAGATGCCAATGTCAGCAATAAAGAGGAAGACAGCATCAGCTCCGATCAGCAGGGAGGCCGGCCATAAGATGGAGGTTTACCTGGTCCGGCACGGCGAAACAGAAGGCAACCTGGAGAAACGTTACATGGGTTGGACTGAAACACCGCTCTCGAAGAGAGGGATTCGCCAGGCCGAGGAAGCAGGATTTTTCCTGGCCGGGCAGAATATTTGCGGCCTGCACTGCAGTGACCTGCAGAGGGCAGTAGTCACTGCCAGGATTATTGGTACAGGATGCGGCCTGGAACCTGTGGTTACGCCCCTGCTGCGCGAAATAAATTTTGGCCGTTGGGAGGGGCTTACCTATAACCAGATTGAAGCAAGCCACGGAGACGCAATCAGGTTATGGCACGATGATCCCTTTCGCAGGTCGGCTCCGGGGGGTGAAACCCTTACCGCGGTATACGAGCGGATGCGGAGATTCCTGGATCGGCTGGCCAATGAGGCCGGCGATGGAAAACGTATCGCTGCAGTTAGCCACGGCGGCGCGATTCGGGCCCTGCTCTACAAGGTCCTCAATATCGGGAAAAGTAATCTGTGGGAGATTAAGATCGACAACGCATCAGTTAGCCTGTTCCGCAGGGAAGGAGATCGCTACAAAGTGGTTTATTATAACCGGACAGATTTTCTTGAACCTGGAAAAAGCAGTGAGGTGCCCGCAGATGATTATTAACAATAGTAAGGGTGATAGAGTATTTGTATCATGGAGCGGGGGCAAGGACTCGTACCTTTCACTTTTACTGGCTAAAGAGGAGGGCTTCGAAATTGCCTGCCTGCTCAGCTTTATCGGTGGAGAAGGCCGGAGCAGATCTCACGGGATAAAAACCGAGATCTTAAAGAAACAGGCAGAACTTCTCGGTATTCCACTTGAAACGGAGGAGGTTACCTGGGAAAGTTACGAAGGCGGCTTTGAAGAAGCAGTCAGTCGCCTGAAAGAGGAACGGGGCGTTACCGGAGGTGTTTTTGGCGACATTAACCTGAATGAACATCTCGACTGGATCGAAAAGATGTGTGGCCGCTGTGGAATTAAATTTAATCTGCCGCTCTGGCAGATGGAGGAGAAGAAAGTATCGGAATTGCTTATTGACAGGGGCGGCAAGGCGATGGTGGTGGCAATCCGCCGCGACCTTGTCGATGAATCCTGGCTGGGCAAATTGATCGATCAGGATTTTATCGAGTACTGCCTGGACATCGGGATATCACCTTGCGGTGAAGGCGGAGAAGCCCACACCCTGGTTATAGACGGGCCGCTTTTCAGCGAACCGCTTCACTGCAAACCGGGAAAGATCGAGCGGAAAGAAAACCGGGCCCTGCTGGAAATTGGCAGCCCGGATTGATTCCGTTCTGCCGCAGGCAATCTAAATTCTACCGGCATTTCTGCAGTTTAAGGGCTCCTTACAGAGTCTATTTATCATATGAAACAGGATTTAGGCCTCATTATGAAGAATCTATCCAGTCCTTTGATCTTTTTACCTGCGTAAGGAGGAATATAAATTGTTAAGCGGGTTTCACGGCAAAATCCTGGAAATAAACCTCAGTAACGGTAAGCACCGTGTGACCGTAGTTCCTGAAGAAGACTACCGGCTCTATTTGGGTGGGAGTGGATTAGCGGCCAGAATATATAAACAACGGGGTTACGATCGGTTCCCTCCCCTCTCCGAAGAAGCTCCTTTATTGATCATGACCGGGATCTTGACCGGTTACAATATTCCCACTGCCTGTAAAGCGGCCTTTTGCGGAAAATCACCGGCAACTTCAATTTGGTCTGAGGCTATAGTCGGCGGCTACTGGCCGGCTGTATTTAAAACGAACGGCTTTGACGGCCTGATTATTACCGGCAGGGCTGATAAACCGGTTTATCTCCATTTCGGCGGCGGTGAATTCTCGATCAGAGACGCTGGGTTACTCTGGGGTGAAGATGTTTACGAGACATCCGGCAGATTGGAGGCTGAGCATGGCGGGAAAGTTAAGGTAGCGGCGATCGGGCCGGCGGGAGAAAATGAAGTGCTGATCTCTTCGATTATGATTGACGGCCATGATGCCAGGGCTGCCGGCCGCTGTGGTATGGGAGCCCTGATGGGCTCAAAGAATTTAAAGGCTATTGCCGTGGAGAAAGGCGATCTCATGCCCGACCTGTCCGACCGGGAAAGGCTGGTTCAGACGCGCAAAAAAGTTTTGCCTACAATCCGCGAAAAGGCAAAAGGCTTAAGTGATTTCGGCACCGCGGGCGGTGTTCCGATGGTTGAAAAGCTGGGTGATTTGCCTATCCGCAACTGGACCGGAGGCAGCTGGGCCGAGGGAGCGGCCAGGGTATCCGGCCAGGCTATGGCCGAACAATATTTTGTGAAGCATTACGCCTGCTTTGCCTGCCCAATCGGTTGTGGCAAAGAGATGAAAGTGCCGCTCGGCCCTCACCGGGGGACTGTTTCACATGGTCCCGAATATGAAACGGTTGCCGGGTTCGGCGCGATGTGCTTAAATGACGATCCGGAGTATGTAATAACCGCAAACGATCTTTGCAACCGTCTCGGCATCGATACCATTTCCGGATCAGCCGTAATTGCTTTTACTATGGAACTATATGAACATGGTTTGATACCGCGTAATCTGCTTGGAGACCTGAGACCCGAATGGGGCAGCGGAGAATCGATACTTAAACTGATCAGGCAGATAGCTTACAGGGAGGGCCTTGGTGAATACCTGGCTAAAGGTGTGAAAAAAGCGGCAGAGCATTTTGGCCCGCTGGCAAAAGAATTTGCCGTGGAGAGCAAAGGGCTCGAATTTGCTTTTCATGATCCCCGGGCATTTACCAGCATGGCGATTGTTTATGCCGTGGGCAATCGCGGCGCCTGCCATCTGGAAGGTTTAACTTACTTCAACGAAAACAGGGCTTATCCCGGTTCGATGATTGGCCTGAAAGACGATTTCGATCCTCACGGAAGCGACGATAAGGCTCTGCTGGCTAAAACTATGCAGGATTACATGGCTACTTTTAATGCCCTGGGCCTTTGTAAATTTTTAATCCGGGGACATGTTACTCCCGCTGTAATAGCCGAATGGGTTTCGGCGGTAACGGGCTGGGATTTTAACCGGGAGGAGCTGTTCAGGGCGGGAGAAAGAATCTTCAACATAAAACGGGTTATTAATACCGGTCTCGGAATCAGCCGAAAGGACGATACCCTGCCTCCGCGCCTGCTGGCCCACGAGCGCGGTGAAGGAGCCGCTGCCGGGAGTTTGCCCCATCTGGGGAAAATGCTTTTTGAGTATTATAAGCTCAGGGGTTGGAGCCCGGAAGGAATTCCCCTGCCGGAAACACGGGAGAGGTTGGGCCTGGGTTGAATTACTGACTGCCGGTGAGATTAACCCAATAAATTTAACGCTTTCAGGTAATAATAGATATGGAGACCGATATTGAGCTGGAGGGCATCATTGGGCCGGAGGGGGTTAAACCCCGTGAGCTCTTCGATCTGCTGCAGCCTGTATCTCATGGTATGTCGATGCACGAAAAGCTCTTCAGAAGCCTTTTTGATACTGAAAAACTGCAAAAAGACCTTAAGCGTCAGGACAAGGGACCCTTTGCTGCGCCGGTCATACTCGAGGAGCGGAGCGGCAGTTTCATAATAGATCCCCTTCAGCGTTTCGATATTCTTGATATCCATGATTAGACGATAAAGATTCATAGCTCTGAAGGATACCAGGTTTGGATGATCGAGGAGTTCCAGCCGGGCAGCCTGTTGGGCTTTGTCAGCTTCATTAAGGCATTGCTTTAACTCGCCGATATGATTGTGGATGTTGCTCAGGCCAATGCGAACCGTGCCCCGGGGGATTAGAAGCCTGAGATGTTCGTAGAGCTGTTCGGCTATCTGCAGCTCTGCAGATGAATTCTTATCTTTTAACGCCTCAGACTGAATTAAAATCGGCAGGTAGTGTTCAGAAGGGCCCAGCAGAAATGGATAAAGCTGCTGCCTGAGGTTACGGGCCGTCGCCTGTCCGGCAAGCTTAAGCAGTTCATGAACGGCATTTTCATCTTGTTCAGTCTTTCTGCTGACATCAAGGCTGATCGTAAGGATCATAACCATCATGGGGCCCTGAGGTTTTATATTGTATCTGGCCAAATCCAGATGAAGGTCCTCCGGATTTTCATCTTCGATTAAACCCTGCCAGAGTTCATTCATACCGGCAATCTCTGAATCGAGCCTTCCGGTGAGCGCATCCCTGGTTTGCTTATCGCCGGATAATTGTTCGCTGTGTAGGAGCTCATTCATCAGGGCCCGGGTCAGGCTTTTAAAACTGACTTCCGGGGGTATTTCGATTAAAGGAATATTATGCTTCTCAGAGAGCCGGATAAAAGAGGAAGGGATTTCCTCAAGATAATGGCCGGTTTGAATTGCCATGGCAGCAAGTTTCCTGGCAGAAAAAAGCTCGATCATACCCTGCTGCTTGCTTATACTCTCGGAGGTAAAGCCATGGGCGGTCGTAATTAAGAATTCACCGGGTTCAATATGGCTCAGATCATCCAGAATTTCAAGGATGTTGACCCAATGGATTTCATTTTCCAGCCCGGCCTGTCCGGTTAGAAGCTTACATCTGCCAAATATTTCAATATCCAGCGCCCTGGCAACTGTAAAAGCCATGCCTTCATGACCACCTTCTGATTTCTTCGGGATCTTTGATCTATTATTCAATCTACTCCGGCCTGTCTCCTGCCATCTTATACATCTTGTATAAGATATAGTAAAAACTTTTTGCCTTTTCAGCCAATGATATATTGAAACCGATTTAGTACACTTAAGGGGGTTCTACTGCTGAAGAAATAATTGCGGAAATTAAAGCTACAATAGAAATATCAACACGATAATATTAATAGCCGCAGTTTGAATCAATATAAATTTCAGCCGCAGTAGAATCTTTTTTTTAGCCATTTCTGACGGGGTCTGTGCTTATGCCTGAACTGTTTAAGCTGGTGCAGAAAGAAAACATCGGTGCGACTGCTATCGTCGGAATGACTAAGAATGTGGGTAAAACAGTAACCTTTAACTACCTGGTCAAACAATTTGAGCGTATGAAAATTATCCCGGGGCTGGTTTCTGCCGGCTATGACGGAGAGCGCTTCGACAGGTTGACTTTAAAAGAAAAGCCTCGAATCTACGCTCCGGAAGGAGCTTATGTCGCTACGGCAAAAGCATGTTTTGAAGCTGCCGAAGCCGGTTTGGAGTATATTGAAGAAGGATCGGCTTCAACTCCGCTGGGGGGAGTTTATATCGGCAGGGTGGAAAATGCCGGGTTTGTTGAGTTGGCCGGTCCGGGAAGTGTCAGCGGCCTAAAAGAACTGACCTCCAGGATGTTTTCTCTGGGTGCAGAACATGGGCTGGTCGACGGTGCGATAAACAGGCTTGCCTCAGCTTCGCCATTTCTTACCGACGCTGTAGTGCTGGCAACGGGAGCCTCACTGGGGCCGACTATGAAAGATGTAATCAGTAAGACCGCTTTCCGGCGCACATTACTCGAAACGCCGGTCGTCAACGATGAACTGCTCCACCGCACGGCGCAAATAAGCCTTGAAAGAGGGAATGCAGCTCTGATCTACCGCGATGGAAGCGAGTATTGTATCGAGCCGATCAGAGCTTTAACCCCGCTTCTGGCTGGAACGGAAATAATAAACCGCTGCACCCGGGATACAGCAGCCCTCGTTTTCGGGGGCGCCCTGGTCGATAAGAATTTACAGGAAATTACCAATCTGCTGCCCTTACTACCGAAAGTGATTCTCCGGGATGCAACAAAGCTGTTTATTACCCCGGAATTTTACTGGCGCTATATCAACCGGGGTGGGAAAATTACAGTTTTAAATCAGATCAACCTGGTCGCTGTTACTCTGAATCCGTTTGATCCGGGAGGGCGCAGCTACGATCCACAGCAATTTTTAGAGCATATGACAGAGGCCCTAAAGCCATGTCCGGTGTTCGACCTAATTTACGAAGCAGGTTAATTCCTTACAACGAAAGGATTGTGACTCTGGTGGATAATAAGCTGGATCTCGATCAAAAAAAAGTTGATTTAGCGAGAGATACTGCCGGTAAAATAGCAGATCGCCTTCACTCCTGGATTGGTGATTACACCACGACAACTACGGAGCGGGCAGCAGCCCGCTTGCTTGGCATTGACGGAGTGGACAAAGAGGGTGTGCCCCTGGCCAATGTCATGGTTGAGAAACTGCACCGGGCCGGTTTACTCGATCGCGGCCTGGTTCCCTGGCTGGCCCGGGCAGTTGTAGCACGGGAAGAGTCCCCACTGGATATTGCAGAGGCCCTTGCTGATGGGAAGTTTGAAATATCAGTGATACCGGAAATACCCGCCGAAAGGTGGCGGGAAATTGCCGATACGCTGGCTGAGGAAGCTGCGGCAAAAATCCGGGCTACCAGGGCAAAAAGAGAACGGATTATCCAGAAAGCAGCCGAACCCAATAAACCACTCCTCTACGTTATTGTTGCCACAGGTAATGTTTACGAAGATGCGTTGCAGGCGAAAGCAGCTGCCCTGCAGGGAGCCGACATAGTGGCTGTAATCAGGCATACCGGCCAGAGCCTGCTTGACTATGTTCCGTATGGCCCGACAACTGAAGGTTTCGGTGGAACTTATGCAACCCAGGAGAACTTCCGGATTGTCCGCAAGGCTTTGGATGAAGCGGGTGAGGAAACAGGCCGTTATATTCAATTGGTCAACTACGCTTCAGGGCTTTGCATGCCTGAAATCTCGGTTATGGGCGCTTTTGAAAGGCTCGATATGATGCTGAACGATTCCATGTACGGTATTCTTTTCCGCGATATTAATATGAAACGGACCTTTATCGACCAGCACTTTTCGCGTATGATTAATGCTTACGCCGGCATAATTATTAATACCGGGGAAGATAATTATCTCACCACGGCTGATGCTTATGAAAACGGGCATACTGTACTTGCTTCCCAATTTATTAACGAACAACTGGCTATTCGTTCAGGACTCAAAGAGGAACAGATTGGGCTGGGACATGCTTTCGAGATCGATCCCGCCATGGAAGACGGTTTATTAATGGAGATTGCCCAGGCCCAGCTCTGCCGTGAGCTCTTTCCCCGTTCGCCTCTTAAGTATATGCCCCCGACCAAGCACATTACAGGAGACATTTTTAAAACCTACCTGATTAACGGTATGTTTAACCTGGTTTCGGTATTGACCGGGCAGGAGATACAGCTGCTGGGTATGCTCACAGAAGCTATCCATACACCTTTTATCAGTGACCGCTACCTGAGTATAGCCAATGGACAGTATGTATTCAATACTGCCCGCGGCCTTGGAGATGAACTTTTCTATAAAAAGGGTGGCCGAATTCAGGCCAGGGCAGAAAAATTATTGGATGATGCCTGCGAGATGCTGCAGGAGATTGAAAAGATTGGTCTTGAAGCTGCTATGGGAAAAGGTTTTTTTGCCGATATTAAGCGAACCCCCGATGGTGGAAAAGGCGGCAGTGGTGTTGTCGAAAAACATGATCAATATTATAATCCTTTTATTGATCTTTTTATAAACAACACCGCAGCGGCTGGAAGGAGGCTGTTCTGATATGGAAGTGGATTATTCAAAAGTCAGAGCCTACGGCGATTGCCTGAACGACGGAGCTGTGCAGGTCAGCTTTACCCTTCCGGTTCCGGCTGGAGACGAAGCTAAAGAGGCCGCCCGCCAGCTTGCTTTGAAAATGGGTTTTGAGGCTCCTTCCGTAACTGAGATGGCCGATCTTGGAGCCGGTTTCTCCTTTTTTGTTCTTTACGGAAAGTGCGCTCATACAGTTAACTACTCGGCGATCAAAATTCCCAAACAGCAGCAGGCAATTATGACTTTTACTGAAATTAATGATCTGATCAGAGAGAAGATTGGCCGCAAAGTTGTCGTTGTCGCCGCCTGCACGGGAAGTGATGCTCATACAGTGGGTATAGATGCGATAATTAATATGAAGGGTTATTCCGGTGAATACGGACTTGAACGTTACCCGGAAATGGAGGCCTATAACCTGGGCAGCCAGGTGCCCAACTCCGAACTCCTGGTAAAAGCAGTTGAACTAAATGCCGACGCCGTGCTTGTATCACAGGTAGTTACCCAGAAAAATATCCACCTGGAAAATCTGACGGAACTGGTAGAACTGGCAGAGGCTGAGGGTCTGCGCGACAGGGTTCTCTTGATTTGCGGCGGACCGCGGATTTCGCACGAGCTGGCCATTGAACTTGGATACGATGCCGGGTTCGGACCGGGAACCCTGCCCAATCATGTGGCATCTTATATCGCCACCGAGCTGATAAGACGGGAAGAGGCTGAAAAAAAATAGTACAGGGGGGCAGACAAAAG
>SKPH01000005.1 GCA_007119615.1 Syntrophomonadaceae bacterium
CCGGAGCAGTAATTGTTTTAACCTTATTTTGCCGCACAAAGTAAAAAGCTATTTCTTTAACGGGAAATCCAGTAATTTCATTCAAGGCCAGGGCATAGATCTGACCCTGCCTTTTGTAGCGCTGCCAGCGTTCTTCGAGGTGTCTGCCCGGGACATCATCGGTTTTGTAATCAACGATCACCATCGACCCTTCTTCGATAAAAAGCAGGTCCACAATCCCTTCGATCAGTTTACCGTCAAGATTGAATACAAAGGGAACTTCTCTCTGGTATTCAGAAGCTGCCCGGACTCTTTCCAGCAGGGGATGCTGCAGGGTAGCTGCGACGATCCCGGTCAGTTGAGCTTGATCGGGTATAGCCCAATAATTCGACGCCTCCGCGATAAGGGCTTCCAAATCAGAGGGTTCTGTAGAACAAATATCGATCTGCTCCATTACCTGGTGAAAAGCGGAGCCCATGGATATACCGCTACCCTGACCAGTCTGGGCCTCTTCATCCTGTTGTAAAAGCAGCTCCCGCTCATCGGGCCTCTGGCCCGGTTCAATCAGCTCTCCGGCGCTGTAAAATGGCGCCGGGACTGAAGCTTCCGTAAAGATTCTGCTCAAATCTGCAAGCAGGGCCGTTCGCTGTTGCAGCAGCTGCGCAGGTTCAATTTTTATAGCCTTACCTGTAACCCCCCTGAGCGGCTCCTTCTCGTATTCACCAGTCATCCCGATTATCTTACATCCGGGCCATTTGCCGGGATCGCCGCTGTCGACCTTTTCAAGGTAACTCCAGTAGCCGGGACTCTTTTTATTATGGAAACGGGGCAGAACAAAATAGTCCCGGGCCCTGGTGGCGGCAACGTAGAACAAACGGATCCGTTCCGCCTCCAGGCGCAGTTTTTCTTTATCCAGCGCTTCGCGGTATCCAAAGGAGGCAAGATCCCCACCCAGGTTGAGGTAGTATTTGCCACCACTCCTATCGGCTATAAACGGTTCGTTAACCTTTTTGCCTCCCCCGGCATTTAGCAGGAAGACCGCAGGAAATTCCAGACCCTTGGCCCGGTGTATGGTCAGCAACTGAACAGCATCACCACCGGGATCATGAAGCAGCGATTCTTCTTCCGCCCGATCTTCACTCCAGGCTTGATCAAGCCAGTGAGTAAAGCCTTTCAGGGTCAGGGGCTGGCTCTGTTCACGAGCACGGAGCAGCTGGATAACCTTGCGCAGGTTGGCCAGGGCCTGCAAGCTGCGCGGCTCGAGAACCGTGCGCTGCCAGAACCAGGTATCTTTCAATAATTTTTCAACCAGGGCCGATAAGGTGTAACTGTGACGATCCTGATGAGCATTTTTTAACAGGGCCATGGTGGCTGCAATATCAGGGAAATCACGGCCCGGATCAACAAATATATTAAATTCCCCCCCCAAATGCCTGAAAAGGTAGAGATTTTCATCTGAAATCCCCCCCCAGTAGTGCAATACGGCAACCAGGGCTATCCGGTCGTGAGGGTTAGCCACAGCGTTAAGTAAATTTTTCAGGGCTATTATCTCCGGCCGCTGGTAGAATTTTTTCCCGCCCTCCAGGCGGTACGGAATACCGTGCCGGCGCAGGGCTTCTTCGTAATGTTCGATCCCGGTAGTAGCTGGAAAGAGCAGGGCCAGATCGCCGAAACTCAAGGTCCTTTTATTGTTATCACTGCCGGTAACAGTCCAATTGCCAACTGCCCGGTTGATCAGTTCAGCTGCGGCTTCTGCTTCCGCAGCCCTGACTTCGTCGACGGAAGCATCCTCAAGTGTTCCAGCAGGTTCGGGCACTACAAGAGCCGGCTGACCCGGATCGCTGCGGTACGCGCTTAGAACCTGGTAATCGGGCTGAAAATTTTCCTGAGGTTGAATAATCTTATTGAAGGAGTAGTTTACCCAATCGATCAGCCGCGGAACGGTGCGGAAATTTTGGGTGATATTCAACAGGCGGCCCTCTTCAAGGACCCTGGTTTTAGCCCCCTGGTAGATCTCGATATCTGCACGGCGAAAACGGTATATAGACTGTTTCGGATCGCCAACCAGGAATAGTTTGCCCGCCTCGGGTTCAACCTCCTGCCAGTGCTCTGCCAGCGCCTTTTTTTCAGCCAGCAGAAAGACCAGATCAACCTGGAGGGGATCTGTATCCTGAAACTCGTCGACCAGCAGGTAGCGGAAACGCCTCTGAAAATAGCTGCGCACGGGCAGGCAGTCGCGGAGCAGGTTGCGGGCCTTGAGAAGCAGGTCCTGGAAATCGAGGATACCCTGTTCCTGCTTAACTTTTTCCACAGCTACCAGGTAGCCGTCCCTTGACCAGCAAACAAGTTCTGCAACCAGCCCCGCGGTGATATTCAGGCGAATTTCAGCGAGGCTTGCGGCAAGCTCTCGGCAAATATCTTTTTGGCGGCGGCAGCTTTCCCTGGGATCCCAGTTAGCCTGGTTCCCGTGAACCGAAATTTTCTTCAGGTATTGTAAGATGTAACGTTCCTGTTCTTCGCGACCGCTTAAGTTCAGCAAAATTTCAGCCTGTTGCTCAAGTACTTTTAGATATTGATAACCGCGATCAGCTTCGTCGATACAGTGAGGCAGCAGCGATGAGAGTTCATTTTTTGCGGAAGTAAGCCGATCTAAAAAAACTGTGATATCCGGACCTGTTATACCAGGCATCTTCCCTTCCGCAACCAGGTCGCGGTTTCGGTACAGCATTTTCCCCAGCCCGGATAACTGCCCGATTTTGCAGCCGTAGCTGAGAGCTTTCTTCAGGACGGCTGTTTCTTTTTGAAGTTGGGCGCTTAACCACTGTTCCCAGACCTGGTTCAGCAGATCGTCTGTTTCCTCACTGTCTGCCACGACAAAACGGGGATCAACTCCCGCTTCGACAGGTCTTTCACGCAGCAGGGCGGTAGCAAATGAATGGATGGTGCTTATAGGGGCAATTTCAATATCGTCGAGAGCCCGATAAACTTTTCCGGCCTGCTCAGGCTCCAATATGACGGCAAGTTCTTCCAGTTTTTCTCGCAGGCGGGCCCTAAGCTCAGCCGCTGCTTTTTCTGTAAAGGTTATCGCCACAACCTGATCAAGACGGGCTGCGCCGGAAGTAATAATGTGCAGCAGGCGATCTATAAGCAGGGTAGTCTTTCCGGTACCTGCTCCCGCTTCAACCCACAGGTTTTCGTTAAGGTTATTTATAGCTTCGCTCCGGGCTTCCCGGTCAACCAGGGCCGGTGGAATGTTTTTTTTATCTTCCAATTACTGATCCCCTTTCATAACTCTGAACTGCTGCAAGGATGGGTCGGATGACATGCCGAGGCCAATCATTCGGGCAACATCGGGCCCGCAAATTGTCTTATAGCCGCAGTAACGGCAGTTCTCGGAACCACGGCCGGGATAAGGGAAGAAGCGCCCGCCGGTTATACCTTCATAGATAAAACTGATTACCTGCCGGATCTGATTTTCTTTTTCAGGCCAGTTTTCTCCGTCAAAATTCACCGTCTCAACTCCCCGGGGCGAGAGGTAGTAGTAATGAGCGCTGTCCCCTGCAGAAACGGATCTTTCGAACAAACGGCATGCAGCGATCATGTAGAGCGGGGGCTGCAGCGAAACGCTTTCCCCGATACTGATATCTTTTCCTTTCCGGCGACCTGTCTTGTAATCTATAACCCTTAATACTTTTGCACCGCAATCGATGCGGTCGATACGCCCTTTTAAAAAAAGCTCCCGGCCATCATTCAGGTTGATGCTAAACTGCTTTGGATCGCCGGGATAACCGATTCTTTTTTCAAAATACCGGGGAATCATATTATCCGGACCGCAGTTGATTTCCCATTCCAGAAACGCAGTTATTATCTCGTTCAATTCACGCTGTTGGATTGTCCACACCAGGGGATAATGAAGCGGCATAGAATGTTTTTCATATTGATCCAGGAAGCTGCGACTGGTTTCAGTAAGCAGCTTCCGGCACTGCTCCGGAAATTGAGCAGCAGGCAGAATCGCTTTTTCTGATGCCTGTCGGTAAAAAAGTTCCAGGATCCGGTGAATTAACCTCCCCTTCTGGTCAGGCGGCAGGGCAAAGAGCTCTTCAGGTTCTTCAATAAAAGTTACTTCCAGGAGGTGCTTGAGGTAAAAATCAAATGGACAGCGGGCATATTCTTCGAGGCCTGTAATAGCAAGCGGGCTATCCGCCGGTCCTATTTCAGAGGCAACCAGGTTTGCCGCCCGGCCTCCGGGTCTGAAAAGGCCCTGGTGCGGGGTTAGCCGGTGATGGCGACGGGTGGCATCGGCGGTAATCAGCTGCCCCAGTTCAGCGCCAATCCCGCTCAAATATACTTCCACTTTTTCAGGAGTAGGCAAAACGGCGGAAGCGGCAAGATCGAACTCTTCGGCGGAAACTGCCTTCAAAGGATCGGAAGATACTGCTACCGCCTGGATTTCTTTAAAGCCGGGCAGAAGATTCAGCTCTTCCAGGCCGGCTCTTTTTCCGAGGAGGGCTACGCTGCCCTGGTAGATAAATGACGAAGGAAAGAGTTCGCGTCCGCTTAAGGTGCTGAAGCGTGACCAACTGACAACTGCTCGTTTACGGGCATTGTAAAGAGCCTGGGTGTAGTTCAGAGCATCAATTAAAAATCTCCCGGAGTGGGGGGGGAGTGAACCCTGGAGTTTTCTCCGTTCTACTTCCGGAATCAGGGGATCCGCCGGAAAAGAGGCTGGAAAAACCGATTCATTTAGCCCCGGTATGAATACAACTTCAAACTGCAGGCCGGATGATCCGGCAAGGGGGACTATATTTACCCCTGAACGCTGAAACCTGCCCTGGGGGATGGCTCCGGACTGCAGCAGATCATGGATTGCAAATCGGGCTGCTTTGAAACTATAATCGCCCCCCAGCCGGTCAAGAAAAGCCAGCTGCTTCAGCAGAGCTGTGATTGAATCTGTCTCAATAGCCGGCTCAAAGTGTGTAACCATAAAAGTTTCGGCTGCCGCCGCGAATTCTTTCCAGGAACGGCAGACACTGATTTTATTTGCAGCTTCTCCGAGCATTTCTATAGTATCCGATAGAGTTTCAAGAGCGGCAATCTGCTCCCGGTACAATTCTTCTTCACCCGGTTGATCTTCTTCTCTCTGCTTTTCCAGATGGATACGGTAGTTGCGGATTAATTCAAACCACTGCCGCCTCCCTCTGACAATGCCGGCCTGCAGGGCAAGCTGATCCCACAGGGCAGGGTTAGCCGGCCTGCCGTTCCGTGAGCGGCTGAAAAGGGATAAAGGTGCGTAAGCCAGCAGCTCCGAAACCAGGCGGCGGGGGAAATCACTTTCAACCAGATCTAAAAATAACAGTAATGAGCGTCCTGTTCTGGTCTGATCCAGGGGCGTTCCGCCACTGCGGTAAAACGGCACGCCGGCTGCAGCGAATGAGGCTGCACACTGGTAGCTGTAAGCAGAATCCGGGACCAGGACAGCTAGATCGTTAAAATTTAAGCCTTCCCGGGCCAGCTTAATTATTTCCCGGGTAATTTCACTTACTTCCTGGAGTTCATCCGGTGCGGATATAAAAGTGAGAGATCCGTCTACAGGCGCTGGCAATGCCTGCCTGTTCTCACGGTCGAAAATTCTTGTGCGAAGCCGATCGAGGTTGTCATGGGAAGCTGTTTTCCGTTCTTTGGCATCCGCGCTGCAAACCGCGAGTCCACATTCCTGAAACCACCGCAGCAGCTCTTTTTGTGGAGAAAAACGCTGAATCCAATCGGGCCATAGGACTGCCGGTTCCAGTTCCCCGCATTGCAGAAGCGCTTTAACCAATTTCTTCTCCAGGGGGGAAAGGTTATGGAGACCGAAAATTAAAAGTTTAAAGCTTTTCTTCGGAGGCAGGGATTCGGAAACCTGGTTAATACCGGTCACCTTATCGTAAAAAGGATCTTTGCGGCGCCTGTAAGAGTCATAAAGACGCTGAAGGCTGCTGATTCGATCCGGCTCAGCTTCTTCAGCCATTGGCACCTGTTCAAGATTATTTTCATCAAGCTCACGGAAAAATTGCAGCAGTACCTGCCTGAATCCACGGCTTTCTACTAGAGGCCCAAAGTAACTTCCGGGGCCTTCCTGCCCGGCAACTATTCCGGCCAGCCACTCTTCTCCGTAAAAAGGAAGAGGTTCATAATCCTTAAACTTTTCCGCTTCACGAAATAGTTCGGAAATTACATCTTTAAGAGTCATAAATCTAACTCTGCAATGGCTTCCGAAGCGGGAGGCCAATACCCGCCGCAGGGATACGCCTGCGAGGTTATTACTAATTACAACCACAACCGGATAAAAAGGGTTGTTTTTTTTTGCTTCGGAAACTTCAGCGGCCAGTCTCTTTTCAAGTTGTTCCCGGCTGCCAAGGTATAGTTTGCCCATAGTTACTATTTCTACCGTTTCAGCTTATATCCTGCCAGACAAAATAACCCACCAGAAGCGGATTTTTCAACGCCTGCGGTGGGTATGATTTATTGATGTTCCAGGTAAAGAGTTTACCGTTTGGAGAACTGGGGAGCACGGCGGGCTTTTTTCAAACCGCATTTTTTACGTTCTTTCATCCGCGGATCGCGGGTAAGATAGCCGTTTTTCTTCAGTACCGGCCGGTATTCGCCGTCAGCCTGCAGCAGAGCACGGGCGATACCGTGCCTGATGGCTCCGGCCTGCCCCGAAAAACCGCCACCTTCAACTTTGGCGATCACATCGAAGCGAGTGTCGTTTTCGGTGGCAACCAGGGGTTGCCTGACAATCAGCTTCAGAGTTTCCAGGCCAAAATACTGGTCCATTTCTTTTCCGTTGATTAAGATCCTACCGCCGCCCGGAAGCAAGCGAACTCTTGCAACCGACTCTTTGCGGCGCCCGGTTCCAATATATTGTACTTCACTCAAGAACCAGCGCCTCCTTCCGCTTTTACTGCCGCTCCTTCCCGCCACGGCTCAGGTTGCTGTGCCTGGTGAGAATGCTGGTCGTCTCTATATACTCGTAATTTTTTCAGCATAGCCCGGCCCAGTCGATTATGGGGGAGCATGCCGCGAATAGCCAGGTAAACTGCTTGTTCGGGTCTCTTGTCCATCAGGGTAGCGTAATCGATTTTTTTAAGGCCGCCCGGAAAACCCGAGTGACGGTAGTAATATTTTTGCTCCAGCTTGCGGCCGGTTAAAACCGCCTGGCCGGCATTAAGAATAATGACGTGATCGCCTGTGTCAAGATGTGGAGTAAATTCCGGTTTATGTTTCCCTCGCAGCAGGCGGGCTGCTTCTGTTGCCACCCTGCCCAGGGATCGCCCGGCGGCATCGATGATATACCAGCTGCGTTTAATTTCGTCAGTTTTAGCCATATATGTAGTTCGCATTTCTACCCTCTCCTTTTGCCTCATCCAATAAAGCCACAACCTACATTTTAATATACCGGAAGAGCCCTGTCAAGCTAATTGAGCGGGCTTTGACCGTTTTTCCATTAATAATTTGTTGTTTTCACCATAAGGCGGTGGTAAAGACCTCTCGTTATAGCAATTATGGCTTTAACAGTTTTCAATTCAGCTCACTTAAAATTTAGTTTTCCCGCTGGATACTGCCGTTTACTTCGGCAGATCATAGCCGACACTTTCCAGGCATAATCCGTGGGCAGGAACCGGAGGCCCGACTGCTGCCGGATTCAGACCGGCCAGGGCTGCTTCAAGATCAGAAGCGGTTAAGCTCCCTTTACCGACCCGGATCAGGGTTCCCGTCATCAGGCGGACCATGCGGAAAAGAAAGCCGCTACCTTCATAATGAATTCTTAGCAGCTGTTCTGCAGGATCCTCGTTAAGTTCAACCCTGTAGATCGTTCTTGACGTCTCTGTGACTGACCCGCCGGCAGCCTGGAAAGCTTTAAAATCTTGTGTACCTGTAAATAAAGACGCAGCGCTGCGCATTTCACTGAGATTTAAAGGATCCGGCAGTTGCAGGCTGTAGAGCCTCCTTAACACCTGGGGAAAGGGAGCGCAGTCCACTGTATAGCTGTAAGTTTTTCGCCGGGCATCAAAGCGGGCATGAAAATCTTCCGGTACTTCACAGGCATCCGTGATTACAATATCCGGCGGCAGCGCTGCATTAATGGCGTGAGCCAGCTGTTCTGAAACAATCCGAAAAGGCGCCATATAGTTTGCAGCCTGTCCCCGGGCATGAACACCGGAATCGGTTCGGCCGGCGCCTGTAACACGCAAAGGCTGTTTATATATCACACCCAGCGCCCGCTCCAGTTCACGCTGGATCGTCGGTGCATTAGCCTGGATCTGGAAGCCGCTGTAGTTAGTGCCGTCATATGTGATTCTGATCAGAGTATTGATCATCGTCTGCTCCTTAACTGCTGATGTCACATTTTCCCATGCCCCTGAAATTGCTTCCCCGGCTGCCTACAGACCGATGGTGAAGGTAACGGCAATCAGGGCCAGGGTGATGGCCAAAACCATCCAATCCCTGGGTGCAATAGTATCTTCATACATACGGGTGCGTATTGCTCCCAGCCGATATCCCCGTGCTTCCATGGCCAGGGCCAGTTCATCGGCACGCCGGAAAGCACTGACAAAAAGAGGCACTATTAAGGGCACCAGGCTTTTTGCCCGGCGAAATATCGAGCCGGTTTCAAAATCAGCTCCACGGGCAATCTGGGCCCGCATCAAGCGCTGACTTTCTTCCATCAGGGTCGGTATAAAACGTAGAGAAATAGCCATGATCATGGCTACCTCCTCTGTGGGCAAGCCGATATAGCGCAGCGGTTTTAAAAAATAGCCCATACCATATGTAAGTGAAAGCGGTGTGGTTGTCAGGGTGAGGAGCAGGGAGAAAAGCACAAGAGTTATCAGGCGGGTTACTACAAACAGTCCCTCCCTGACTCCTTCGGATTCCACTGTAATTATACCGACTCTAAGCAGCACAACGCCGCCCCTGGTGAAGAAAAAATATATTACCAGGGCAAATAAGGCGATATAGAGAATCGGTCGTAACCCCCTGAGAAAATACCTGAAAGGCACCCTGGCCACGGCAATCAGAATCAGGACGACAAGAAACAGGCTGATTAACCCGGTATAAGTTTGAATACTGAATAAGAGAAACAGGACCAGGAGCAACGATAATACTTTAATACGGGGGTTTAAAAGGTGGATAAAGCTGTTTCCAGGCAGGTATTGGCCCATGGTAATGCTTCGGCTCATTATTCCTGCCGTCCCTTCAGCTTATTAATTTCTTTTCTTGCCTCGTCGATGGTATAGATATTAGTTCTGACCGGAAGTTTCTTTTCTACTAAGCCGTACATGATCTCCGTAACTGCAGGAAGGGCCAATCCCAGGTTATAGAGCTGATCACGTTTGGCAAAAACCTCTTCTGCCGGTCCGGACAAAATCACTTTGCCGCCCTGGAGAACTAAAACGGTATTGGCAAAAGCGGCTGCTTCATCAAGATGGTGTGTACAGACGAGAACACTCAGGCCGGTATCCCTGTTAAGCCTGTCCAGCAGAAGAAAGAGGTGCCGGCGGCCGGCCGGATCAAGGCCTGCTGTCGGTTCATCAAGAATCAGCACTTCGGGATTCAGGGAGAGAACTGCCGCCAGGGCCACAAGCCTTTTCTGGCCTGCACTGAGCTGAAAGGGATGCCGATCGTAAAGCAGTTCAGCATCAAGCCCGACCTTTTCCAGGGCATCTTTAACCCCCGTCCTGACCTGTTCCTCATCGAGGCCAAGGTTGCGTGGAGCAAAGGCTACTTCATCGAATACCGTTTCCGAAAAAAACTGTTCTTCAGGCATTTGAAAAACAAGGCCAATGCGGCGCCTCAATTTAAGCAGCTCCGTTTTATCTGAACCGATCGCGCGGTCTTCAAAAAAGACCTGTCCGGATGTCGGCTTCAACAGGCCGTTAAGGTGTTGAATCAGGGTTGACTTACCGGATCCGGAAGGCCCGATAATCAACGCAAATTCACCCCGGCTAAGGCTGAAGGAGACTTCTTTTAAAGCTTCCATGGCAAAGGGAGTGCCAGGCATATAGGTATGAGTCAGCTTTTCAGTTCCAATGAACATAGACTTTCTACCAACTCCCGGCAATGTAATAGTTGCGGCTGCAACGCAAACCCGTCTTCCCGGAGCATTGCCGCCAGTTCAACTGCGGTTGTTCCCCGCAGACCGAGACTGTGCAGCAGTTGAAGATCGTTGAAGACTTCTGCCGGAGGACCCTGCCTTACCATTCGGCCCTGATCGAGAACAACTACCCGGTCGGCGTAGACTGCCTCTTCCGGGAAGTGAGTAACATGAACAACTGAGATGCCCTGATCGCGGTTAAGCATGCGAACTGTTTCGATCACATCATTCCGTCCTGCCGGATCAAGCATCGCTGTCGGTTCATCCATCAAAATACAACCGGGCTGCATGGCCAGCACTCCGGCAATAGCCACCCGCTGTTTTTCTCCACCGGATAGCATGTGAGGTGGTTTTTGCAGCAGATGATTCAGTCCGAGCAGGCCGGCCACATCGACCACCCTCCGGCGGATTTCAACTGAAGGCAGAGCCAGATTTTCCAGCCCGAAGGCAATATCTTCCTCCACTGTTGTCGCCACAAGCTGGTTATCCGGATTTTGAAAAATCATCCCGCAAATTTTATGAATCTGAGGTGTTCTCTCTTCGTCAACTGTAGAAATGCCCTCAACTATCACTTCACCGTCGGAAGGAGTTAGCAGGGCATTAAGAAGTTTCAGTAATGTAGTCTTTCCGGATCCGTTCGGCCCGATCAGGGTTAAATACTCTCCCCTGTGAACGGTCAGATTGACCCCGGAAAGGGCAGGAGAAGAGGGTTCCTCTTCACCTGAATAATCATAGGCCAGTGCCCTGGCTTCAATCATAATTTCAGACTGCTTTACCATTGATCAGTTACTCGGAAACGAGCTCCAGGATAACCATTGGAGCTCCGTCCCCACGGCGTGGTCCTTTCCGGATGATCCGTGTATAGCCACCCTCACGACCTTCCATCTTTGGGCCGATCTTCTCGAAAAGGGCGGTAACCACATCTTCATCCAGCAAAAAGGCCAGAGCCTGACGGCGGGAATGCAAATCTCCTCTTTTTCCCAGGGTAATCATTTTTTCGGCCAGGGGGCGCAATGCCGAGGCCCGGGCAGCGGTGGTTTCCATCCTGCCGTTTCTTAAAAAAGATGTGACCAGGCCGCGTAAGAGAGCTCTCCTGGGACCGCTTTTTCGACTCAGCTTCTGGTATGGCATGCTAAACTTCCTCCTTGAAGGCTTACTCTTCGCTATCGTTGAAGCCAAACCCAAGTTCTTGTAACTTGTTCTCAACTTCTTCAAGCGATTTCTTGCCCAGGTTACGTACTTTCATCATTTCATCTTCACTTTTACGAACCAATTCGCCAACCGTATTAATTCCTGCCCTTTTAAGACAGTTATAGGAGCGGACCGAGAGATCAAGCTCTTCTATGGTCAGATCCAGAATACGTTCACGGTCTTCGCCTTCTTTATCGGGAGCGATTTCAACCACATCGACCTGCTCTGTAAGATTTACAAACAGGGCAATATGGGTGCTCAGTATTTTTGCTGCCAGGCTGACCGCTTCATCAGGTCTGATACTGCCATCGGTCCACAACTCTAAAGTAAGCTTGTCGTAGTCGGTTATCTGGCCAACCCTGGTATTTTCAACTCTGTAATTAACTCTTCGAATCGGGGAAAACATAGAGTCAACCGGGATTACTCCAATCGGCTGCTGTGGCTGCTTGTTTCGAACTGCAGGGACATAACCCCTTCCATTCATAGCAGTCATCTCCATGTATAACCTGGCGTTTTCTTCCAGGGTACAGATGTATTGATCCTCGTTCAGGATCTCCACATCAGACGGCACCTTTATATCCTTCGCCCTGATCGCACCGGCTTGATCGGCATCAATAACCAGGTTTTGCGGCTCGTTGGAGTGTATTTTCAACGAAACGGCTTTTAAATTAAGCGTGATTTCAATCGTGTCTTCCAATACACCCGGCAGGCTGGAAAACTCATGCAGAGCACCGTCGAATTTTATGTTTGTTATCGCTGCTCCAGGCAGTGATGACAGCAGTATTCGACGCAGGGCATTACCCAGTGTTGTTCCATAGCCTCTTTCGAGGGGCTCAACTACAAAACAGCCGTAATTGTTTTGTTCATCTTTCTCCACAAGCTCTATTTTCGGCTTTTCAATTTCAATCATCACGATTTTACTATACCCTCCTCGTTTGTTATATTGAGGGTTAACTTAGTTACTTAACGGGAATAAAGCTCGACAATTAGGTGCTCGGTTACCGGCACATCAATCTCATCACGTTGTGGCAACCTGACAACCTTTCCTTCAAGCTTTTCATGGTTCATGTCCAACCAATCTACTACTCCTTGCTGTTCTCTATCCTCAGCTATTTGTTTAAAGACCGGCTTGTTTCTGCTATTTTCCCGGACAGCAACAATGTCCCCGACTCTGGTTAAATATGAAGCAATATCAACTTTGCGTCCGTTAACCTGGAAATGGCCATGGTTAATAAGCTGCCTCGCTTCGGCGCGGGATCTTCCCATGCCCATGCGGTAAACAATATTGTCCAGGCGGCTTTCCAATAGCTGCAATAATATTTCACCGGTAACCCCTTTACGACGGTCGGCTTCTTTAAAGTAACGGCGAAACTGTCGCTCCATTACTCCATAAATACGGCGCGCCTTCTGCTTTTCACGCAACTGCTGGCCGAACTCTGAAAACTTGGTGCGGCCCTGGCCGTGATCTCCCGGTGGGTATGTGCGACGAGTTACTCCACATTTATCAGAATAACAGCGGTCACCTTTTAGATAAAGCTTATCTTTTTCTCTGCGGCATAAGCGGCAAACTGCTCCAGTATGGCGTCCCATTTTAAGTAATGTTACACCTCCTCTTGTATAAAATAACTAAACTCTCCGTCTCTTCGGCGGACGGCAACCGTTATGCGGTATAGGAGTTACATCTTTTATCGCATTGACCTCCAGGCCTGCAGCCTGCAGCGAGCGGATAGCCGCTTCGCGTCCGGCTCCCGGACCCTTAACATAGACTTCCAGTTGTCTCATGCCATGTTCCATGGCCACCTTGGCTGCGGCTTCTGCAGCTAGCTGGGCGGCAAAAGGAGTCGATTTGCGAGATCCTTTAAAGCCAACATTTCCTGCACTTGACCAGGAGATACTGTTCCCGTCAACATCAGTAATACTGATAAAAGTATTGTTGAAGGTCGATTTGATATGTGCAACCCCGCGCTCAACATTTTTTCTTTCACGACGTTTAGTGCGGGTAACCTTTTTCTTGACCAATTTTAGTTAGTTCCTCCCTTCTGAAGAAATCCTACTTCTTACGGCGGATCCCGACAGTCTTGCGGGGGCCTTTACGGGTCCGGGCGTTATTCTTAGTTTTCTGGCCCCGTACCGGCATTCCACGCCTGTGCCTGATCCCACGGTAACAACCGATCTCAACCAGTCGCTTAATATTCAGTGCGACCTCACGGCGTAAATCTCCTTCGACATTGTAATTCTTATCAATAAACTCACGCAGCCGGCCAAGTTCGTCTTCGGTCAGGTCTTTGACCCTTGTATCAGAGTTAACTCCGGCGTGTTTCAGAATCGCTTCTGCGCGGCTCCTGCCGATACCGTAAATATAGCTCAGCGCAACCTCTACCCGTTTGTCACGCGGTAAGTCTACACCTGCAATTCTAGCCAATCGTTTAACACCTCCTTAAGCTTCATTCCAAGAAAATATCAATCCTCCGGTACAATGTTATCTATTAGCCCTGTCTCTGCTTATGCTTGGGGTTTTGACAAATAACAACAACCCTGCCCTTGCGCCGGATTATCTTGCATTTTTCACACATTTTTTTTACTGAGGGCCTCACCTTCATGATAGCGAACCTCCTTACTTGTAACGGTAGGTAATGCGCCCCCGAGATAAATCGTAAGGCGATAGTTCAACCAAAACCCGGTCACCAGGCAGAATACGAATAAAGTTCATCCGAATCTTGCCGGACACATGAGCTAGAACCTTATGCCCGTTCTTCAACTCAACCCGAAACATTGCATTAGGCAGCGGTTCGACTACAGTGCCTTCTACTTCGACTACATCTTTTTTTTTGCTCATGTTGCCAGTTAAACCTCCTCTTCGGGAGCCCCTGTTACCGGCGCCAGTTCTCTTAAAGAATTTATTACCTGGCTGTCGGTTAACTGATTGGACTCAATCAGCTCGTCCAAATCTACCCTGCGCTCATAATATTGAAGATGAGCAATATTTTTCTTTTTTGGCCGGGCAATCGGACGGCTGCGCCCATCAACTACGAGCACATGTTTTCCATCAAGCTCCCTGAATACCAGGTAGTGCTTACCCTTGTCACGTCCGGCCAGAGAACGAACCAGCTGCCCCGGCTTTAGCTCCACCATTGCTTCGCCCCCTTAAGTAAGGTTGGAAGTGGTCAGTATTTCGGGTCCGTTATCACCCAGCGCTACCGTATGTTCAAAATGAGCAGACAGACTTCCGTCACCTGTTACCACAGTCCACTTGTCTTTTAGAACTTTGACTTCCCAGCTGCCCGTGTTGACCATCGGTTCGATAGCTAACACCAGCCCGGGTTGCAGCGCCGGACCGCGGCCAGGCAGGCCAAAATTAGGTACCTGCGGCTCTTCGTGCATTGCTTCGCCGATTCCATGGCCTACGTAATTACGCACAACCGACAGCGAATTGCCTTCTACATAGTCCTGTACAGCATGGGAGACATCAGAAAGCCTGTTCCCAACCTGCATCGCTTCAATAGCTTTCTGCAAAGATCTCCGGGTAACATCAATAAGCTTTTGCGCCTCCGGTGATATTTTACCTGCCGGAAATGTAGCGGCTGCATCGCCGTAGTAGCCATTTAACCGGACACCGACGTCAATGCTGATTATATCGCCCTCTTCAAGTCTGCGCAACCCGGGGATACCGTGAACAACCTCATTATTGACAGAAGCGCATATCGATGCCGGGAAATTATTGTAACCGAGGAAAGCCGGTTCGGCGCCGTGCCTGCGGATCAGCTTCTCTGCGATCTTATCCAGCATAGCGGTGGTTATGCCGACTTTAATCGAGTTTTCCATTTCCTGCAGAACTTCGGCGACTATCCTGCCTGCTTCCCGCATTAATTTTATTTCCTGCATCGATTTTAGCTTGATCATTCCACTCACTACTTCATAAAACCACGATAACTGCGCATCAGCATGTGGCTTTCGATTTGCTTGAATGTCTCAAGCGCCACACCGACTACAATAATCAGGCCGGTGCCGCCGAATACAATACTCATCCCGGTTATACGCTCCAGAATTATCGGGAATATCGCAATAAATGCGAGGGAAAATGCCCCCGCAGTAGTCAGGCGCGACGTTACCCGGGCCAGAAATTCAGCTGTCGGGCGGCCCGGGCGAAGACCGGGAATAAAGCCGCCGTATTTCTTAATATTACCGGCCACCTGGAACGGATCAAATTGAACCGCTGTATAGAAATAGGTGAACAGGATGATTAATGTCATATATAATATCAGGTTCAGGTTACTGCCCCAGCCAAGGCTATCGGCAATGCTCTGTGCCACAGGGTGCTGTATAAAGCTAACCAGTGTCTGCGGAAAACTTAAAATTACCGAAGCAAATATAACCGGTATAACCCCTGCCTGATTTACTTTCATTGGTATATGCGTAGCCTGGCCGCCGTACATTTTCCGGCCGACAACACGCTTACTGTACTGCACATTAATCCTTCGCTGGCCCTGGTCAAGTCCGATGATTCCGACTATCAGGGCAAGCAGCATAACTACCACTACCAGTATGACCAGCAGGCTAATCTGACCAACCTGATACTGCTCAATCGCCATCGCAACAGCGATAGGGAATCCTGCTACAATACCGGCAAAAATGATCAGTGAAATACCGTTACCGATTCCTTTCTCGGTAATCAATTCACCCATCCACATCAGAAAAGCAGTGCCGGCAGTAAGCGAGATGATAATAGTGGTGTAGGAAAGCAATGTTTGATCAAGCACTGCTTCACCGGCAATTAAGGTTGAAAGACCCAGAGCCTGAATAAGAGCAATCACGATTGTTCCGTAGCGGGTTATCTGTGATATTTTCTTGCGTCCCTCGGGTCCTTCCTGGCTCCATTCCTTAAGTTTTGGAATGACTATCGTCAACAAGTTCATAATAATGGAAGCATTAATATAAGGCATAATGCCCAGAGCAAAGATCGTAAAATTGCTCAAGTTACCGCCGCCGATGATGTTGACAAAACCGAAGATGGTATCCTCCTGAAAAAATTCAGCCAGAAGGGATGCATCTACACCGGGCACAGGGATCGCCGATCCGACCCTAAAGACTACGAACATGGCCAGGGTGAAGAGAAGACGCTCTCTGAGTTCTTTGATCCGCCACGCTGTTCGTACTGTTTCCAGCAATTTAAATCACCTCTGCCTTTCCGCCGGCTGCTTCAATCTTTACCTGAGCCTGCCTGCTGAAACGATGGGCATGGATCACCAGCTTGCGATCCAATTCACCGTCACCAAGCACCTTCAAAGGATCACGCAGGTTTTTGACCAGTCCTGCTTCCAGTAAAAGGTCCGGTGTTATCACAGTTCCTGCTTCAAAGAGATTCAGATCCGCCAAATTAACAATGTTCCACTTCTTCTTAAAGATATTGGTGAAACCCCGTTTTGGTAAACGCTGAAAATATGGCATCTGACCGCCTTCAAACCCGCGACGCACACCTGAACCCGAACGAGATTTTTGTCCTTTTTGACCACGGCCGGAAGTTTTACCCAAACCCGAAGCCATTCCTCTTCCTTTACGTTTAGCCGCTTTCCTGGCTCCCTCAGGAGGCCTTAATTCGTGTAAACGCATCGGCTACACCTCCCTCTGTACAACAAATCTTATCATTTGCTTTCCTCAACATTAACCAAGTAACTAACTGTATTGGCCATACCCCTGATAACCGCGTTATCATCGTGAACGACAGTCTGCCCAACTTTTCTCAAACCGAGCGCTCGCACAGTACGGCGGTGGTTCGGTTTACGGGTCAGCGGACTGCGGACCAGGGTGATCTCAATTTTTTTCGCCATTGCTGTTACCTCTCCTTAACCGAGCAGCTTCTCTACTTCAATACCGCGCAAAGCGCTGACATCTTCGGCACGCTTCAGTGATTTTAGGCCTTCCAAAGTTGCATTGACTATATTTATTGCATTGGAAGAGCCGAGAGATTTAGTTAATACATCTCTTACTCCGGCAAGTTCCAAAACCGCACGTACCGGTCCACCGGCAATTACACCTGTTCCTTCGGAAGCGGGTTTGAGCAAAACTCTTCCTCCGCCGAAGCGGCCGGTAACCGAATGTGTAATCGTGGTTCCAACCATGGGCACCTTAATCAGGTTCTTCTTGGCAGCCTCGATGCCTTTGCGAATCGCTTCCGGCACTTCACCGGCTTTGCCCATTCCGGATCCTACTACTCCATTTTGGTCCCCGACAACAACCAGGGCGCTAAAGCTGAAACGGCGTCCGCCTTTAACCACCTTGGCTACACGGTTGACCTTAACTACTTTTTCTATTAACTCCTGTGATGGTTCTATCTTTGACACCCGTGTTATTCCCCCTTTCTAGAAGTTTAACCCGGCTTCGCGGGCCCCTTCGGCCAGTTCTTTTACCCGGCCGTGATAGAGGTAACCGCCCCGGTCGAATACGACTTCTTTAATGCCCTTGTCTGCAGCTCGTTGGCCCAAAAGCGTACCTACTTTCCGGGCCGCCTCCCGGTTACTTCCACGGGGCAGC
>SKPH01000024.1 GCA_007119615.1 Syntrophomonadaceae bacterium
CAACTTGCCAACCTTGAGAGTGAGGATTGGATGGAAGCCGGCACTAAAGAACAGGACAGCCTTGAAATGACCCAGGAGTTTAAACCTCAGGTCAACAATTATGAGTTCATGGAAGAATCCGAGCTGGAACCGGAGGAGGAGTTGGAACCTGAATTGGAATATGAACCGGAACCGGATTACAAGCTTGGGCCGGAAGACGATTACGACTCCGATCCCGATTTTTAATTCCTGCGGGACTCTCTTGTATTGATTAAATCGCTTTTACATGCTACAATCTGGAGCAAGTGCTGTGAACGGGACGTAATTGTGGTTATAACGCTTACTCAGCGAACCGGTTAAGGTGAGAGTCCGGTTAAGCCGCCCCACAGTAAATCACCCCGGAGCACCCGCGCCAAATCTCCGCCTGGAGAAAGTAGACGCGGGCGGATGCCGCCGTTACCGGCTTATGCAAAGAGGCCTCGCAGCCTGACTGCGCGGTCAGTAGGGTGGTACCGCGGGAGAAATCTCGTCCCTTAGGGGGCGGGTTTTATTTTATTATGGAGGAGAATGAATATGGACTACAGGGATACGCTTAATTTACCCAAAACAGAATTTCCGATGCGCGCAAACCTTCCTGAAAGGGAACCGGGGATGCTCAAGGAATGGGAAACAATGGATATCAATGAGTTATCGCGGGAAAACAGAAGAGGAGCGCCTCTTTTTATACTCCATGATGGACCGCCTTATGCCAACGGTGACATCCATATGGGCACCGCTTTAAATAAAGTAATTAAGGATATTATTAATAAGTATAAGACTATGCGCGGCTTTAACTGTCCTTATGTGCCGGGTTGGGATACACACGGCTTGCCTATAGAGCATCAGATTATCAAAACTAAAAAAATAAAGCGTAAAGAGATCTCTGCCCTTGAATTCCGCGGAATGTGCCGCGAATATGCATTGAAATACGTTGATATTCAAAGAGAACAGTTTAAACGTTTGGGTGTCCGCGGCGATTGGGATAATCCTTACCTGACCCTGAATCCTGAGTTTGAAGGCCGCCAGATCAAGGTTTTCGGAGCAATGGCTGAAAGAGGTTATATCTATAAAGGTATGCGTCCGGTTTACTGGTGCGCGAACTGTGAAACAGCCCTGGCCGAGGCAGAAATCGAATACGGCAACAAGGTATCTGAATCAATTTATGTCAAGTTTCCCCTGATTGACGATCTTGGCCTCCTTGGAGGGACCGAAAACCGCTACTGCCTGATCTGGACCACTACAGCCTGGACTATTCCAGCCAACCTGGCTATTGCCCTGCACCCCGATCTCGATTATGTCCTTGCTGATGCCGGTTCAGAGCAGTACCTTTTGGCCGAAGCTCTGCTTGAAGAAGTCTCCACCCTGGCAGGGGCCGAAAAACCCTGGAGGGTATTGAAACGTTTTAAAGGCAGTGAACTGGTAGGCATGCGCTGCAAACACCCACTTTACGACCGCGAGTCGATCCTGGTTAGCGGGGATCATGTAACCCTGGAGCAGGGCACGGGCTGTGTGCATATCGCACCCGGTCACGGTCACGAGGATTTTGCTATCGGACAGGCCAACAACCTGCCGATTTTAAGTCCGATTGATGATAGTGGGATTTTTACCGCTGAGGCCGGCCAATATTCGGGCTTGCGCTATGACGTGGGTGGAAAAGCGGTAACTGAAGACCTGAAAAAAAGCGGAGCACTGATGAAAGCAGCTGACTTCGAGCACCAGTATCCCAACTGCTGGCGCTGCAAACAACCGGTTCTCTACCGGGCAACAGAGCAGTGGTTTGCCTCGGTGGAAGGTTTCCGCCGGGAAGCGCTCGAAGCGATCAATAAAGTAAATTGGACACCCTCCTGGGGTGAGGAACGTATCTATAACATGGTTGCAGAAAGGCAGGACTGGTGTATTTCCCGCCAGAGGGTCTGGGGGGTACCGATCCCGATCTTTTACTGCACAGGTTGCAGCGCCCCGGTAATTAATAAGCAGACAATAGCAGCGGTTAGTGATCTTTTCAGCCGAGAGGGATCGGATGCCTGGTTTGCCCGTGATGCCTCCGAAATATTGCCGGATCAATTCAGCTGTCCCGAGTGCGGACACGGTGAATTTCGTAAAGAAAAAGACACGATGGACGTTTGGTTCGATTCCGGTTCCAGCCATGCAGCGGTCCTGGAAACCCGTCCGGAACTGCGCTGGCCGGCCGATCTTTACCTGGAAGGAAGTGACCAGTACCGTGGTTGGTTCCACTCGTCACTATTGACAGCTGTTGCATCGAAAGGTGAACCGCCCTATGATGCAGTTGTCAGTCACGGCTGGGTTGTCGATGGCGAAGGCAAGAAAATGTCAAAGTCTCTCGGCAACGTTATCGCTCCAGAGCAGATCATTAAACGTTTCGGGGCCGACATCCTGCGGCTTTGGGTTTCATCAGCCGACTTTACAAGTGATATCCATCTGTCCGAGGATATTCTCAAGCAGTTGATCGAAGTTTACCGTAAAATTCGTAATACCATCCGGTTTCTGCTGGGCAACTGTTCAGACTTTGTTCCGGGTGTCGATAGCGTTGCTTATGATTCAATGGAAGAGATCGACCGCTGGGCTCTCTTCCGGCTGAACAAACTGGTTGAAAAGGTAACCGGTGCCTACGAGAAATATGAGTATCACCAATTTTTCCATGCAATCCATAACTTCTGTGTCGTCGATATGAGTAATTTTTATCTCGATGTGATCAAAGACCGGCTTTACTGCTCAGCGCCCGATGATCCAGCCCGCCGATCAGCTCAGACGGCTTTAATGGACATCCTTGAACACCTGGTGATCCTGATTGCTCCAATCCTGACCTTCACTTCCGAAGAAGTTTGGAAACACCTGCCAGGACAGCACAAACGGAGTGTGCAGCTTGCCGATTGGCCTGAACCGAATCCTGCCTGGGCTGAAGAAGAGCTTGGCCGCCGCTGGCAGACTCTTTTAGAGGTACACGAAGAGGTAACCTGGGCTCTGGAACAGGCCCGTAAGGATAAAGTGATTGGTGGATCACTTGAAGCATCGGTTACGCTCTGGGCTGATGGGGGAACTTATGAGCAGTTGAGAGAATATGCCGATTACCTGTCGACACCGTTCATTGTTTCAAAAGCCCGGCTGCAGTGCGGCCGGGAAGAAGCGCCGGAAGAAGCGACAGCAGGGCAGAAAGTGCCAATTAATATCCTTGTTGAAAAAGCGGGAGGGCACAAATGCCCCCGCTGCTGGATTTTTACCGAATCGGAAGAAGAACTCTGCCCCCGCTGCAGCCGGGTGGTAATCGAGCTGACGGGTTAATTTAACCGGCACGGCGATGGTATATCTATCCAATTAGCGCGAAGATATTTGCCTGTTATAATTAACGGGCCTGTTATAAAATGAAAAATTCAGGTATAAACCGGACGTATTATCAGGGAGGATCATCTTGCGCCTATTTATAACGGTAGCTGTAGTTATAATTCTCGACCAGCTTTCCAAATTTTATATCACTTCAACACTGGAAATCGGCCAATCGGTAACTGTAGTTGACAATTTTCTCTACATTACTTATGTGCGTAATCCCGGGGCCGCATTCGGAGTGCTGCCGTATCAAACTGTTTTTTTGATTGTTATAACCGTGATCGTTGCCGTGCTGGTGTTTTATTTTTACCGCATTCTTTCCGATGATCATAAGTGGTTGCGTATCGGCCTGGCCCTTCAACTGGGCGGTGCGCTCGGCAACCTGATTGATCGGATCGGTGGTGGTTATGTTATCGACTTCATTGATGTTACAGTCTGGCCGCCGGTTTTTAACCTGGCTGACGCAGCTATTGTAATCGGTATAGGTATTTTTTTGATTGCATTTTTGCGGGATCCCGACCTTAAAGGTGAAAGGAGCAAATCAAATGTATCCTGAATTATTCCAAATCGGAAGCTTGACCGTTCATTCATATGGTTTGATGATCGGTCTGGCGGTACTGGTTACCGCGCTATTGATATACAGGAAAGCTCCGGATGAAGGAATAAAAGCCGATTACGTTTTGGAAGCGGTTATCGTCGCCGCAGTTGCCGGAATTATCGGTTCCCGGATCTTATATATAATTCTTAACTGGGAATATTACAGCGGCCGACCTTTGGTGGCATTTATAACCCAGTTTGAAGGACTTTCCTTTTACGGGGGTCTTTTTGGCGGTGCAATCGCCCTCTACCTGTGGGGTAGATGGCGGGAAATTGGTTTCCTGAAACTGGCAGATCTGTTTGCCCCCTACCTTGCCCTCGGTTACGGCTTCGGCCGGGTCGGTTGTTTTCTGAACGGCTGCTGCTACGGAAGTGAATCTACCGTGCCCTGGGCGCTGCCTATAAATATGGCCGACGATGTTCTGAGGCACCCCGTCCAGCTCTATGCCCTGCTCGGAGCGCTCATTATATTTGGCGCTCTTAAATTACTGCGTCCGGTACGGCCTTTTGTCGGTTTTCTTCTTGTTGCTTTATTCGCTTTCTACGGGGTATTACGATTTACAACCGAGTTTTTCCGCTCCGGAGAGGCAGTCCTGCTCGGCCTGACAACCGCCCAGGTTTTCAGCCTGACCCTGGTTGCTGCTTCGCTGTTGGTAATGGCGGTATTCTATTACACTGTGCCGGATGAGAAAAAAGAGCGGCCCAAAGTCCGGCAGTATAGAACCAGTTCCAAAAATTCAAAGAAGAGGGATTAAAATGAAGGGCGGAAATGATCCCTGCGCTTCAGTGCAGGAAGAGTTGACAGTTGGAGCTGAAGATTCGGGCTGCCGTCTCGATGCTTTTCTTACAAAGCAGGTTGAAGGGTTATCGCGCAACCGGGTTCAGAAACTGATTGAAGACGGCCGGGTCCTCATAAATCAGGCTCTCTGCGAAGATAAAAATTACCGTCTGCAGACCGGAGATCGGGTCAGCCTCACAATTCCCCCGCCCGGGGAAACCTCAGTAGAGCCGGAGAAGATCCGGCTCGATATCATTTACGAAGATGAAGATCTGCTGGTGATCAACAAACCCCGGGGGATGGTCGTTCATCCTGCTCCGGGGCATGTTAAGGGAACCCTGGTTAACGCTTTACTTGGCCATTGCCGCGATCTTTCCGGAATCGGAGGAGTCATGCGTCCCGGTATCGTTCATCGTTTGGATAAGGATACATCGGGCCTGCTGATCGTTGCCAAGAATGATATCTCGCACCGGTCGCTGTCCGGCCAGCTAAAGGAAAGGCAGCTGCGCCGGGAGTATATTGCTCTCGTTAACGGCAGGGTGAAGCCGCCGGCAGGCCGCATCGAAGCGCCAATCGGCCGCCATCCCCGGCACCGTAAAAAAATGGCCGTGGTTAAGGGCGGCCGGGAAGCGGTAACCCGCTACAGGGTTATAAAACATTTCAGGCGGTA
>SKPH01000006.1 GCA_007119615.1 Syntrophomonadaceae bacterium
AAATGGTCGGAGCGAAAGGATTTGAACCTTCGACCTCTTGACCCCCAGTCAAGCGCGCTACCAAGCTGCGCCACGCCCCGATGTATAAATTCTTAACCCATTTTAATTCAATAACTATCAAAAGTCAATAAAACCGCAATGCAGGAATAATGCCGGATGGAGAGAACTAATATGCTTGAAAGCGCAGTTTTATCTTGCAGTAAGCCATTTCCGGATTGGACCTGCACCGGTTAACCTGAAAATCTACAGAGCTGAGGTGACATCTTGGATGACAACAACGATAGTAATGATGCTTACTGCCTATTTGCTTGGTTCGATTCCTACAGCCTACCTGTTTGGCCGGTTTGGAAAAAATATTGATATTCGCAATGAAGGATCGGGCAACATTGGCGGAATGAATATATACAAAACTGCAGGGCTACTGCCCGGAATACTTACGGTATTAATTGATGTTGGTAAGGGAGCTCTGGCGGTGTTTATAGCCCTGTCGTTTTCAGGTAATCCTGCGGTCGTTTTTCTCTGCGGTTTCCTGGTAATTGCCGGCCATAATTACAGCCTGTTTATGAAGTTCCGGGGAGGCAAGGGACTTGCTACAGCCCTGGGGGTATTTATTATACTCTCTCCATTCAGTATAATATTCGCAATCCTGTTCGCAGTTACCCTCACGCTGTTCCTGAAAGACGCCAATACCGCTTTCGGCAGCGCCACCCTGAGTATCCCGCTTATTTTATGGTTGCAATACAGTGAATGGGAATGGGTTGTTTTCGGACTGGCCGTGGCGTTGATTATCATCATCAAGCATATTCCCGATTACCGGGCCTACGCCCGGGGTCGCCGTAAGCTGATCTAGTTGGAGGCATACACTCAAAGCATAAATTCCGGAAGTTGAATCTGGGATAAAAAACATATTGCTGTGAATAATTTCAACTAATAATGCCTGGTTCTTATTTCCAGGCAGCGATCGCTGGGTAAAAGGAGGAAGCGGTAACTAACGAGACGGGTTCAATGAGTATAGTTATGTTAACCTTGAATTTTGAAATAACTGAACAGCTGTCCGAAATTAATTCCGGCGATACTCCGGTTAATATACTGGTTGTAAAGCTGCCTGTTTCCTTCCTCCAGGTGAGATGATTTGATCCCGTGTGAACTGGATAAAAAGGTTTCTATAGCAGCTGCCAGATGATCGCAGGCCTTGATTATTTCACCATCAAGAGGCGAAAATTGATCGCTGTTATAACTATGGTTAATATCCTCGGAACTGACCTTCCTGATCTGCCCGCCTTCAATAATTTTACTGGCAAATTCGTTATCGGTAAAATACTTCAGCTCATCATGCCAGGCCACCGGTAACAGGGGAAAAATTCTCTCTTCAAGCTGCCTGTGTTCAATATCCTTAATAATTTCTTCAATCCCTGCTACAGAGCGCTTCACCGGCGAGACGATATCCCGGGTCAGCACTTCCGGCAGGTCATGAAACAGGGCTGCAAAATAATTGTTGTAGATCCTCTGCGGGCAGGCTCTAAGTTCCACTGAGCACAGGTAGCTCATCATCGCTACTACCAGCATATGTCCCATAACGGAAGTCTTAGGAACGCGCGGCGACTGGGCCCAGCGCTGCTGAAATCGCAGCTGCCCGACCAGGTCAAGAAAATTACTGGTTTTTTTACCCAGGGCCAACTTCTGCACTCCCGCTAAATCGTAGTGCTCTTCAATCTGGTTTGCTATTGCCGCCCTGGTCTCCTCAAGGCCGTATATACCTTCATTTAAACGGTAAATAATCGTGAATTCCCAGTTGGTAGCGAGATAGTGGGCTGCCTTTAATATTCTCCTTTCCAGGTTATCGCGAATCGGAGAAAATAAATAGTTTTCCATCATCGAAATGAAATCGACACTTAAATCGGTAACTTTGTACTGTAATTGTTCGAGTACCCAGCGGTTAAGCTGCTCTCCCTTTTCATCCATCAACCTGTAGTAGACAGGTGGTTTTAAATCAGTCAGCACTACGCGCTGCAGGAATTCGAACAGCCCACCCTCGATCAAGCGAGGCCAGTTAATTTCTGCGCCATGATCGGCTTCCTCGATCTTGGCCAGAACATAAGCATAAACCATCTTATGGGCCTGTTTATCGAGCTCGGTAAAATGTTCAGGACGAATATGGTCGTTCCAGCGCTGGATGCTCGCCGCCTCAAAAAACAGTTCAAATAGTTCCTTTCTAATCACAGGAGCACAACCTTTCTATCCGAGGTTAGCAACTTAACTCTTTTTCCCCAGTTTTGATTCTGTCCCTTTTAGCAATCGGCCGATATTTTCATGATGCCGCAATATTACCAGCAGCGCTGTGGCCGCTCCAAAGATTAAGTAGGGAAGATCATAGCCGAATAACCAGAAAAACAGGGGAACCAAAATTGCCCCAATCATCGAGCCGAGGGAAACATAACGGGTAACCGCAATAATTAAGCCCGCGGTTGCAATCAAGCTTAGAGTAACCATTCCCGAAACTGCAGCCAGAACCCCAATGCCCGTGGCTGCAGCCTTTCCCCCTTTGAATCCAAGAAAGAGCGGGAAACTGTGCCCGACCATGGCCAGAAAACCGGCAAAAAGATAGACTGCAGGAAGATCACTAACGGTTTTAGCGATCAAAACAGCGGCAGTTCCTTTAAGCATATCAAGGAGAAACACAGGCAGCGCCGCCCGCCAGCCCATAACCCTGAGGACATTAGTCGCTCCGATATTTCCACTTCCATAATTTCTGATATCGGCTTTTTGAAAAATCCGGGACACCAGGTAACCAAAAGGCAGTGAGCCGATCAAGTAGGCTGCGATCAGAACAATATAGATCATCTTACTCTCCTCTCCGCTGCCGCCGTTTAAACTTAACGATGATCGGAGTTCCTGTAAAATCAAACGATTCACGAATTCTGTTCTCCAGGTAACGTTTATAGGAAAAATGGATCAACTCCGGCTCGTTGGAAAAGAAAACAAAGGTCGGGGGTTTCACTGCGGGCTGAGTTACATAAAATATTTTGACCCTTTTACCCTTAACCGTCGGCGGTGGATTTACAGCCAGGGCATCTTCAAGTAGTTCATTCAACAGGGGAGTTGCAATCCGCTTGTGCTGCTCCTGCCAGGCCTGCATAATAAGTGGAAATAACTTATCGAGCCGCCAGCCGGTCAGAGCCGAAACAAAAGCTACCGGAGCATAGGGAACAAAACTAAATTGACGTTTCAGGTTATTCAGGTAGAGTTCGCGGGATAATTCCCTGTCTTTAATCAGATCCCACTTGTTTACAACCAGGATCAGGCCCCTTCCCGCTTCGTCAACATATCCGGCCAACCGTTGATCCTGTTCTGTTATGCCGCTTTCTCCATCCAGCAGTATCAGTGCAATATCAGCTCTTTGCACGGCTCTCAGGGAACGCAGAACACTGTAATACTCCACGGCATCTTTAACCCTGCTTTTGCGCCTCATACCGGCAGTATCGATCAGAACATACGATCTGTCTCCGTGCTGAAAGGTTGTATCCACAGAATCCCGGGTTGTACCGGGCATGGGGTTAACAATTACCCGCTCCTTACCCAGCAGGGTGTTAATCAATGAAGATTTGCCCACATTGGGCCTGCCGATGACGGCTACTTTTACAGAGTCGTCTTCTTCATCCGCATCACCTTCCGATTCGGGAGGAAGGTAACTGCATATTCTGTCAAGAAGCTCGCCTGTTCCCCTGCCGTGCGAGGCGGAAATTGCCAGAGGTTCATCAAAACCAAGGCTGTAAAAATTATATTTTGAATTTTCCATTTCATGGTAGTCTATTTTGTTAACAACAGGTATCACCGTTTTTCTGCTCCGTCTGAGCAGACCGGCAATTTCCTCATCAAGAGGAGTTAAACCTTCCCTTCCATCGAGCAAAAAGATAATCAACCTTGCTTCCTCAACAGCCAGGTCAACCTGGTGGCGGACCTGGGTGGTCAGCTGATCGCTCTTGCCGAAGGTTAAGCCGCCCGTATCGATAATTACCAGGCTGCGCCCGCACCATTCGGATAAGCCATAGAGGCGATCCCTGGTTACACCAGGCACCTTTTCCTCAATTGCCGTCCTGGCGGAAGTAAGGCGGTTAAATAATGTCGACTTGCCGACATTCGGCCGGCCGACGATGGCAATAATGTTATCGGTCACAGATCCGGACCCCTTTGTGATCAAATTTTTATTTGCCGGCGATCCCGCGGATTTTTGAATGTAAATCCAGGGGGCCGTTTACTGCGTAAACAGAAGCATTCAGAGCGCTTTCCACCTCATTTACAGTCAAATCATCAAGGAAAAAATTGCTTTCATCTTTAAGCAGTGTCTCAGATATAAATACCGCATCACCCAGATCTTTTCCTTTAAGAGCAGCGATCAGGTCGCTCCCGGTCAACAGGCCCGACACGGTTACCGGATCACCGAAAAATTCATTATTAACAATCTCCACCCTGATTGACAGTTGATCAATTGAACTAAAACCAGCCGCCAGGAGCTCCATTAGGGAGGAAGCAGCATGACCTGCGGCAATAGTTACTGAAAATGGCTTAGCAAGGGGTAAGGCTTCCTGTTGTTCAACTAAAGCCAGTTCGTTCAAAAAATTCCTGGCCAACCCGACACCGTTTTCCAGCTGGGGATACCCTTCGTATTCACTGTCAGCAGGATATTCGGCACCGGCAAGATTATAGAATTCATCAGCCAGAAATACAAAGCGGCTTCCTCTTTCTTTCAGAAACAAACGCTGCATTACGCTAATTTTTTCAACCAGCTCCGCCGCTTCACGGGGCTCAAATTTTCTGAGCGGTTCCAACCCGCAGCGGTGACCGGTCAGGCCGATCGGCACCAGGGCAATGCTGGTGAGGTTAGACCCCATCGTGCTGAGATCACTTATGGTCCTCTCCATTTCAGACCCTGTGTTAAACCCGGGGCAGAGGACTACCTGGGCATGAATCCGGATACCGCTATCTACCAGCCTGGCCAGGTTAATTAAGCCCTTTTCAGCCTTTTTTGTACCAAACATAACCCGGCGCAGATCAGGATTTGTGGTATGAACCGATACGTATAGCGGGCTTAGCTGAAGCCGGATTATGCGCTCAAGCTCCGGTTCCGTCAGGCGGTTTAAGGTAATAAAATTTCCGTAAAGAAAAGATAACCTGTAGTCATCATCTTTGATGTATAAAGCAGGACGCATTCCCGTAGGATTTTGTTCAACAAAACAAAAAATACACCGATTAACACAGTAATGCATAATTGAAATTGTCGGAGGTGTAAAATACAGGCCCAGGGGTGTTCCTGGAGGTTTGATGATTCTGATCCTCCGGAAAATTCCCGCTTCATCCTGAACAAGTAGGCGCAGGCGGTCATCAGATTCCATAATTTTATAATCAATAATATCGCCAATTTGCTGATTGTCGATCCGGTGCAGTTTCCAGCCGGGCCTGATATCTGCAGCATAAGCCGGTGAACCAGGTGAAACTTTTTCTATGTCATGACCTGAAGATTTCTCCATAACTTTATCCCGCTTGCTTAAATATTTTTTATAACATTGACCGTTCGGCATAGATGGAAGGATCAATACCTCTACGCTGCATCCATTCTGCTGTAAAACCGGTAATTACGAGAGGAGTTTGCTGTAATTCAGCGATTGATGATGCACCGGCCATCATCATGACCAGGCGCAAATCTCTTTCAATGGTTCTGATTTTATTGATCAGGGCTTTTTTCCCTTTTTTAAGCAGCATATAGAGCGGATACCCGGCCATACCGGCCGCACAGGCTCCGAGGGACAGCGCTTTGGCAATGTCGAGCGCTTCATAAGTTCCCCCTGATGCAAAGATATCGACCCTGCCTTCAGCAGCATCAACCACTTCTATAAGGCTGATTACTGTCGGTATACCCCATTTTTCCAGGCCGCCGGAGATTCTTTTCCCGGACCGCATGCTTTCAATAGCCGGGAAATTTGTTCCTCCCCTGCCACCGACATCAATTGCCTCCACACCAGATTTTATCAGCACGCGGGCCTGTTCACGGGCGATACCGAATCCAACCTCTTTGGCAATCACCGGGACATTGATTCCCGCAGTAATCTGCCTGATTCTCTCGATCATCCCGCGAAACCTGGAATCACCTTCGGTCATAAAAAGTTCCTGTGGGACATTGAGGTGAACCTGAACCCCGTCTGCCCTGATCATCCGAACGGCCTTTTGAACCATTCCGGGACTAGCATAAGAACCGATATTGGCCCAGATAGTTCCATCAGGATTAACCCGCCGGACCACCTTAAAACTCGCCTCAGCTTTACTTCTTTCCAGGGCAACCATCTGGGATCCGACAGCCATCGGTAATCCAGTCAGTCTCGCCACATCAGCAAGGGAAGCGTTTATTCTTAAGGCCAACCCGGTTCCTCCGGTAAGAGCATTAATAAAAAGGGGCGAACGCTCCGTTCGCCCCAGGTAGCTCGTTTTCAGGCTGATATCACTTAAATCCCGATCGGGCAGGCAGTTATGTACAAAGTTCAGATCAGAAAAGTCTGCCCGTTTCGGTTTTCTACAGATACTTAGATAAATATGCTCGTTTTTGCGAACTAACCTGGGCATTTAACCCTCGCCACCGTCTTGTTCGGAATCTTCATCCGTTCCGGTTTCAGTGGTTTCTTCTTTAGAATAATCACTCTTATCGAATAGATCGCCGAAGACGTCGCCCAGAGTGACGTTACCGTTTTCGGTTCCACTGCCTTCTGTACTGCCGGGAACAACTGTGACCCCACCGGCATCTTTAACACTTAAACTAATCCTTTTAGCCTTCGGCTTAACTTCAAGGACTTTTACTTCAACCTCTTCTCCCTCACTAAGAATTTCAGAAGGATGTTTGACATGGTAGTCGGCTAGTTGAGAAATATGAGCCAATCCCTCCACACCCGGTTTAATCTCAATAAAAGCGCCGAAGTTGGTAAGGCGTGTTACTCTTCCGTTGATTACCTGGTCACTTTTGAGATCTTCAATAGCTTTTGTCCAGGGATCGGGCTGGGTTTTTCTTATGCTTAGGCTAATTCTTTCTTTTTCGGGAATAACCTCGAGCACCTTAACCTCAACATCGTCTCCAACCTGGAGTATTTCCCTGGGATGTCCGATTCTTTCCCACGATAATTCAGAAATATGAACCAGTCCATCTATTCCTCCCACGTCGACAAAAGCGCCGAAGTCAGTAAGCCGCTTAACTGTGCCGGTTATAGTTGAACCAACCTCCAGCGAATTAAGAATTTCCTCTCTTTTCATGGATGTTTCTTCTTCCATGATTTTTCTGCGGGTTAAGATCAGCTTTCCCTTTTCGCGATCATATTCCAGTATTTTGAACTTGATCTTCTGTCCTTTGAACTCATTGAAATCGGGAATGTACCTGGTATCAACAAGAGATCCGGGCATAAAACCCTCGATTCCCGCCCCCAGGTCGACTAATATTCCGGCGGAGACAACCTGTTTTGCTTCACCTTCAAGAATTTCCTGGCTCTCCAGGGCATCTTCAAGCTCTTTAAGCCGCTTGTCTCTGGCTAATCGTTTGTGAGAAACAATTACTTTATCTTCCTGCTCGTCTGTCTCCAATACTGTTACCTCGACATCATCCTCGGGGGCAAACAGATCCGCTAAGACCTGTCCCCTGTCAAGATGAACTTCGCCGGCAGGAAGGATAGCCTCAGTTTTTGCACCTATATCAACATAGACTTCCTCATCGGTGACCCGGGCAACTTTGCCGGAAACCTGTTCACCAACCTGAGGCTCTTTAATTCCCAGGTTATAATCAAGCTGCTCTTCTGGCGGTGCTTCAGTTTCTGCTGTTTCATCTGCTTCACTCTGAGTTTCAGTTTGTTCTTCTTCTTTTTCTTCATCAGGTGCTGTTTGATCTGTTTCTTCTGCTTCACCCTGTGCTGCAGTTTGTTCTTCTATCTCTTCTTCATCAGGTGCTGCGGTTTGTTCTTCTTCCTGAACCTCTTTTTGCGCTTCAGGTTGTACTTCTTCTTCTTCTGCTACTACCTCTTTTTGTTCTTCCACCCTCTCTTCATCCTGTAGTTGAGCTTGTTCTTCTTCCTGGGCTTCATCTTCAGTTTCGATCTTTTTCTGATCCATTATTTCTTTCTGCTCTTCGTCCAACTCTACACTCTGCACTTCCTGATTCTCTTTCTCCATACTCTCCACTACCTCCTTTATCGTCCAGGGGGGGGTTGAAGCACCGGCGGTAACACCAATCACACGGTATTGCCTCAAAAACGACCGATCCAACTCCCCGGCATTCGTTACACGGCAGGATGGCTTCAACTGCCGGCAACAATCAAAAAGGGCTTGCGTATTAGCGCTTGTTTCACTGCCTACCACCACCAGCGCTTCAACCCTTTGTGCCAGTTTTTCTGCTTCTTTCTGTCTGATCCTGATTTCCGGACAGAGCGTATCGAAATACTGTCCTTCAGGGTCTTTTTCCATGTATAATTTTTTAACCTGTTCATATTGACCGGGATTACTGGTAGTCTGGGCTATAAGCGCAGAAGGCAATTCAATTGCAAGTAATTCCAGTTCTTCCGGTGATGATATCACTTTCGCATCTCCGCCGGCCCATCCGATCAACCCTTTTACTTCGGGATGGTCCTGATTACCGAAAATGATTACATTAATTCCTTTTTCGCTTAACGCGGCGGCAATTTCCTGCACCCGACTAACACGGGGACAGGTCAGGTCCAGGACTCTCAAATGATCAAGCAGGTTGAGTTCTTTCAGCTTCTCCGGAGTCACGCCGTGAGTGCGGACAGCTATAAATGATCCTTCGGCTTCCCCGGGGTTATTTACTACAGTGACCGAACATTCTTTTAAATAGTCGACAACCTGATCATTGTGGACAATCGGCCCGAGGGTGGAACCTCCGCAAGTTTTCCCCGCCTCTTGAAGCAAACTGTTAACTGCCCGGGTGACGCCCGAACAGAAACCTGCCTTACTTGCTACTATAACCGGCAAACGATCACTCCAACACAATAATTTATCATAACACAGTTAAGCAAAGCTTGCACATTCTGCTTAAAATTAAACAGCCTTTGTGGCTGGGATCAAATCCCTTATCCTGCCCATGATTTCATAACTCATTTCTTCGAGTTGAGCTTTTTTATCTTCTTTATTTTCATAAACCAGCGGAGGTAAAACAAAAGCTGAACCGATATAAACGTGCAGCGGACGGAAAAACCGGTACGGCCCGACGATAGCTACAGGCACAACAGGAACCCCACTCCGAACTGCAATCATAGCTGCACCATTGTATGCTTTTTGCAGTTTTCCGTTTTTACTCCTTGAACCCTCCGGAAAAAGGCCCAATACCTGGCCATCATTTAATAATTTATAAGCTGTTTTAATAGCGCCGTAATCGGCTTTTTCACGATCAACCGGAAAAGCGCCGGCCATGCGAACCAGGGAAGATAATATAAAGTAGTCGAAAAGTTCTTTTTTGGCCATAAAGCGGATGCGGTAATGAGCCGGAAATGCCGCTCCAACTGTTCCCGGGTCGGCCCATTTGATATGATTGGAACAAATGATAAAAGGTTTCCGCCCGGGAATATTTTCTGGATTGTGTACTCTCATACAATATAACAACTTCAAACAGCTATAAAAAAGAAAACGCCCGAAATAATACAAACCGCTCACCTGGCCTCTTTCAATGCAATTCCTGACTTATAACCTCTACTACTTTATTAACAACCGTCTCAAACGTCATCCCGGTAGTATCTATTACCAGGGCATCTCCGACAATGGTCAGCGGCGAATCATCTCGTTGAGAATCGATTGTATCACGATTCATGATCTCGGAAGCTACCTCTTCTTTTGTGAGAGAAATCCCTTTTTCCAGCTGTTCCTTACTTCTCCTCCGGGTTCGTTCCTCCAGGGACGCATCAAGGTATATCTTGAAGTCGGCATCGGGCATTACCCGTGATGCAATATCTCTTCCTTCCATAACAATCCCTTTTGATTCTTCGGCAATTGCCTGCTGCATAGCTACCAGCCGGCGGCGGACCAGCGATATGCAGGAAACGGGAGAAACAAGCTCATTTACATGTGATCTCCGGATTTCCTCGGTGACATCTTTACCATCGAGATAAACTCTTTTTTCTTCGTCAAGATCAATTGAGGTTCGATCCAACAGTTCTTCAAGAGCTTCGCTGTTATTCAGATCAAGGCTTTCACGGATTACCTTCAGAGTAACTGCTCTGTACATAGCCCCGGTATCGAGATACTTGATGTTCAGGCGCTTTGCTACTTCCCGCGCCACAGTACTCTTTCCGGCTCCAGCCGGTCCGTCTATAGCTATTCTGGGATACTTTTTCTTATCGGTCATTCTCCACCACGACTTACTCTCTTTTTTAATCTTCCGGATCCTGAATTATACTTTGAAGGTCTCTTAGTTTCACAGCCTCTTTCAGGTATATATGTTTCACCTGATCCTGGCCAAGAGTTGTATTAACCAGCAGCAGGATCCTAATACAGAGTGGAAGAGCATCGGGGACATCGATCTCGGAATGGCAAAAAAGAGGTACCTTCACCCAGCCCATTTCCCGTGCAGCCTTGGCTGGAAAAGCACTGTTTAGATCCGGAGTGGCTGAGAATAATACAGAAGCGATATCCACTGTCTCGATATTATTGACTTTGATCATTTCAGATAACAACTCTCGGGTAGCCTTATATATTTCATCCGGATTGTTTTCGGCGGCTGTAATAGCTCCCCTGATTCCTCGGACTGATCTTATCTTGTTCATCGATCGAATTACTCCCGGCAGATAGGTTTAACCAGAAAAGCATTATTATTCTCTCACTAATACCGGCAATTTGCAAGCGATCCCTCATCTTTAAGCCTTGAGGCCAACCATTCTGTAAAGACTTTCAATTTCACTGCGGTCCAGGTGACGATAAGATCCCCGCGGCAGGTTAGCGGTAGTCATGCCGGCAAAACTTACCCTCCGGAGCGCCCTGACCCTGTGCCCTACTGCTGCGCACATTAATTTTACCTGCCTTTTTTTCCCTTCGGTCAGTGATATCTCCAGCAGCGTGTCTTTGTTGGATACTGTTTTTAAATTCCTGACTCCGGCCGGAGCTGTTTTCTCACCATCAATAACCAGGCCGGAACGTATTTGCTCCAGGGCTTCACTTTTCACCAGGCCGCTTACCCTGGCCTGGTAAACTTTCTTTACATTATAACGCGGATGCATCAGTCTGCAGGCTAATTCTCCATCATTGGTCAGCAACAGGACTCCGCTGGTATCGGCATCGAGACGGCCTACAGGATAGAGCCGTGCTTCAACATCGCTGACAAGATCGGTTACCGTCGGGCGATTATGAGTGTCACGAGTGGTAGATATATATCCGGCCGGTTTATTCAGAAGGACATACACCTTTTCTTCAAAACCGGTGATTGGTTTGCCGTCTACAGTAATTTCATCATCATTGCCGACAATGATTTGTGGTTTGTCAGCTACGGTACCATTTACCCGCACCCGGCCTTCGCTGATAATAATTTCAGCCCGGCGGCGCGATGCAACACCTGCTCTGGCCAGGTATTTTACCAGGCGCATATTATAACCTCATTTAATTTTCAGCTTGTTTTTCAACCTGTTTCTCTATTTCCAGCGGAGGAAGTTCTGCAAGATCCATGAGGCCAAAATACTTCAGGAAATCGGGCGTAGTGTTGTAAAGCAGCGGTCTCCCGGGTCCTTCTTTACGGCCGCTAACCCGAATCAATTTTCGCTTGAGCAGGTTTTCAAGAACATGCTCACTTCTTACCCCGCGGATTGATTCAATTTCAATCCTGGTCACCGGCTGTTTGTAGGCGATAATCGCCAGCGCTTCCAGGGCGGCAGTAGACAGGTTGCTTGAGACATCTTCACTGAAAGCTTTCTCCAGATACGGTGCAAGTTCGGGTCGGGTGCCCATCTGGTACCCCCCCGCCGCTTCAAAGATCTGCAAACCACGCCGGGCTAAGGAAAATTCATCCTGCAGTTCCCGTACCAGGGCTGCAACTTCTTCAGACGCAATGGAAAGGACAGCGGCTATTTTATCTGCTTTTACCGGTTCCTCGCTTAAAAATAGCAGAGCTTCAATCGTTTTTTTCTGTTCTTCCTTCTCCACTCGCTTCCTCCTCCTGTAAAGAGTCCGGGTCCAATGTAACAAATATTGTTCCGAAGGTATTTTCCTGTAACAATACAACCCTGCGCAGGCGGGCCATTTCCAGAAGGGCAATAAAGGTAATAATTACTTCCCAGAGCCCTCCGGCATTGATAAATTCTTTCATCGGAAGCGGCCGCCTGTGCCGGAGCAGGACAGACTGGATATAATCAGATTTTTCGGCAACCACAAAATCCTCAACGGCGCTGAAAGCCGGTACATAAGCATCTGTCATAGTGGCTTCGGCAAAACGATGCATGATATCACTGAGCTGGTTGGCGCCTTCCCATATTGTATAAACGGTTTCCTGCCGGGTAAAAACCATCACTTTCTGCCCGCCGGTAGAACGCAGATAAATCTTTTGCTGTTCCACTTCTCTTTCTTGTAAATAGCGGGCCATTTCCCTGAAAATACGGTATTCTTCCAGGCGTTGAAACAGCTCTTCAGCGGTGTTAATCTCAAAAAGTTCTTCATCCTCTTCCCGGTTCTCACCGCTCACAGGGCGGGGCAGCAGCAGTTTCGATTTAAGCCGCAGCAGTGTGGCGGCCATAACTAAAAATTCACTGGCGATATCGAGATTAAGCTCTCTCATCGATTGCAGGTAAGAGAGATATTGATCTGTAATTTCGGCAATTGAAATAGACCAGATATCAACCTCGGCTTTCTTAATCAGGTGAAAGAGGAGGTCAAACGGACCTTCAAAAGAGGGGAGCTTAATCTTATACTCAGTCTGCTGCATAGTTTGCATTTTCCTTTAATGGGCGCTCTGGTTATCAAATAATCATCTCGTTATAAACTACCCTGCTCCCAGTGGTGGGGCGGCATCGGTGAGCCGGCGACGACATCCTGTTTTTCATCCTGTGTCTTACAGGTTACCGCAGGCCGATCTTTTCATAAACCTGCCTTAGCTTGGTTTCGGCCCTGGCTTCGGCTCGCTTGGCACCTCTGTTCAACATGGCTTCCAGGTAACCTTTTTCTCCGGTAAGTTCCCGGTAGCGCTGTTGTAATGGCTCCAGGGTTTCTATAACAGCTTCGGCCAACTGTTCTTTCAAATCTTTGTAGCTTTTTCCGGCAAAATGATCCTCGATCTGATCCCTGGTTTTCTCAGTTACAAGCTGATAAATCGTCAGCAGATTATTTACTCCCGAACGTTTTTCATCAAACTTAATCTCCCGGTGTGAATCAGTTGTAGCTTTCTTAATCTTAGCCCGGATTTGATCGGGAGCATCGAGCAGGAAAATCGAGTCATCTTTCTTCTCTTCACTTTTACTCATCTTTTTATCAGGGTTAGAAAGACCCATTACCCTTCCCCCTACCGGAGGAATGTAAGCATCAGGAAGAACGAATACTTCCCCGTAGCGGTAATTAAAACGTTGGGCAATATCCCGGCAGAGTTCAACATGCTGTTTCTGATCTTCTCCTACCGGAACCAGGTTTGTATCATAGAGCAAAATATCTGCTGCCTGCAAAACCGGATAATCGAAAAGTCCCACACTTACTTCATCTTTAGCTTTTTCTGACTTTTCCTTAAACTGGGTCATTCGATGAAGCCAGCCCATCGGAGTAATACAGTTTAGCAACCAGGCCAATTCAGAGTGGGCTTTTACGTGGGACTGGATAAAAACTGTTGAATTATCTTCATCGATACCGGCGGCAAAAAGCAGCCCGGCCACTTCGCGGATGTTAGCTCTCAGGGTGTCAGGATCCTGGGGCACGGTTACAGTATGAAGATCAACCACACAGAAATAGTTGTCATACTGTTTCTGCATTTCTACCCAGTTTTTTATCGCTCCCAGGTAATTACCCAGGTGCTGATTACTCGTAGCCTGTATTCCCGAAAATACTGTCTTTTTATCCATTCATAATCGCCCTCCTGTAGTGTTGCAACCTGACTAAATACCCGGCAACAAACCGATAATCAGATCGTAAAATACTATAATTGAGTTGGCGACAGGAAATATAATAATCCTGAAAGCCCCGGAAAATATGAGCAATAGCAATAACAACGGAGCGTAACGCTCGATCTGCTGGTATAATCTCATCTGGGAGCTGGGAAGAAACGACATCAAAATCTTTGAACCATCGAGTGGAGGAATCGGGATCAGGTTAAAGATTGCCAGGTAAATATTGATCATTATCAGCTGCTGCATAAAGCTGAAGAACAATCCCCCGAAGGCAATCAACCCGGCGTTATACAACACTGTAAATATTAGTAAACTGAAAAAGCTGAGGATGAGATTGGACATCGGCCCGGCAAATGAAACCCAGCGCAGTCCTGAGCGAAAAGAGGTGAAGTTATTTGCATTGATCGGAACCGGTTTGGCCCATCCGAAACCGACGAGAAGAATCATCAGTGAACCGATGGGATCGAGATGATTAATAGGGTTAAGGTTCATGCGACCCAGTTTTTCAGCAGTGGAATCACCAAAGTGATAGGCCATCCGGGCATGGGCAAATTCATGAACCGTAATAACAATGAGTAATACGGGTATCCGAAGAGCAATGAGAATAGGATCTAAACCGAAAAGCAATTAATCCTCCTCCTTTCTTTTTTCTGTTTCCAGATACTTTATCACATAATCGAGCTCCTCCTGAGGAGTATTGACTTCTCCATCCAGAACAGCTTGCTTAAGGCTATCTATTATTTGCCGGTAACGCGGCCCCGGCTCCAAACCCATTTTTTTCAAATCGCCTCCATCAAGACGCGGGCGGATATAGCGCAGCCCGTCCATGTAGATCTTCAGGTGATCCATGACAGCAACGCTTTCGGTCAAGGCATGGGCCAACATGAGGGCTTCGATAGGCAGGGGTTCAAGATAGCGGACCACTGTGCTGGGGTTCAGATCTTCCCGGCCCAGCTTTTCAAGAACTGTGGGAACTTCCCGGCAGGCCTGAAAAATAATTGAAGCTCTCTCTTGTGATAAGTTCAACTTACTTATTATAACAGAGAGGTCTGCAGATTCCAAACCACAGAACAAACCGCTAAGATATGTTAACTCCTTATCAGGTTTTTTTTCCCACTCCCGGTTGTATGCCCAGTCCAAAACATTTTCAAGCTCAAAAAGGAGCTGCCAGATTTGTTGGCCCGGGTTTGTTCGTGGGTAGAGGTAAGGCATTAATCCCAGCTGATCAAAACGCCTGAGAATGTTAACTGGCGAGGGCTCATTGTAGATAAACCTTAATTCCCTGTTTAACCGCTGCCTGCTCACTTTTTCCAATACTTTTTGCTCAATTGCTTTTTCAATCCTCTCAAGAGTGTTCGGTTCTATTGTAAAAGCATAGCGTTGCTCAAACCTTACAGCCCGAAGGATGCGAAGTGGGTCATCAACAAAACTGAGCTGGTAAAGCGCCCTGATTATTTTACTCTGCAGGTCGCATCTTCCGTTAAAGTAATCGTAAAGTTCACCGTAATTATCTCCCACGAGAGAGCAGGCCATTGTATTTATCGTAAAATCGCGGCGGAAAAGATCGTTTTTTAAACTGGAACTTTCAACGCTTGGCAGGGCAGCCGGCGAAAGATAGAACTCTTTTCTCGCGGTGACCAGATCCAGCCTGAAACCATCTTCAAGTTCTATCGATGCTGTGCCAAATTGTTCAAAATGTTTCATACTGCCCGCTAACAGTTTATTCAGATTCCGGGCGAAATCCACGGCATCACCGAGAACCACGAAGTCAAGATCTTTTTCAAGAGGATATTTAAGCAGAAGATCCCTGATCATGCCGCCAACAAGATATATTTTTATATTCTGCCGCTCGGCAAGGCTTCTGACTCGCAGCAACAGTTTTTGTATTCGGGCCGGCATTTCGCTTTGAATCAACGGCAAAATATTAACATCCTTTTCCTGGTCAAAATACCCGGACTCAGTTTCTGAAGTTGATTCGGTTCCTGCAACCTGGCTTAATTTTTGTTTTAAAGATCGTCCTCTTCTGTCGAGAGAACTCAAGTAACGAAGGATATCGGAGCGGGTGACAATACCGACCAGGGCTCCGCTTGAATCAACAAGGGGAATCCGGCCGATATTTTCTTCAACCATCAGCCTGCGCAGTTCTGTCAGTGACTGTTCAGGCGCCGCAGTAATCAGTTTGCGGGACATAAAACCTTTTACCGGTGCGTGCCCCAGGCTGCTGCGCAACCCTTTGTGCAGGTCGCGGCGGGAAATGATCCCGACCAGACGCCCATCTTCAGTAACCGGAGCCCCTTTAAAGCTGTGTTCAGACAGCAATTGATCGGCTTCTTCAAGAGTGGTTTCGCTCTTTACAGTCAGGACCGGTTTGGATGCCGCTTTTTCAGCAGTAACCGCCGGCGGAAGGTAGTATTTCAGAAACTCAACCACCTGCTCCCTGACTTCTTCCACCTCAACCCCTTTGAAATGCGCAGAAACCACCCCGGGGTAACCTTTTACATTAAACGGCGCCAGCAGTTCTACCAGGTCCACATCTTCATCTTTGGATCTTGCCGCCAGGTATATGCTATCGGTCATCTGAATAATGATCACTGTCAGGCTGGCATCTTCAATCTCATCCAGAAGCTGTAGTATTACGGCGGCTCCGTCAACATATTCATCGAGAATTGTAGTGCTAATCAAAACACGCCGCTGGTTTAATTCATAGAATTCACTGTTATGGAGTAATTTTTCCAGGAGTTCCTTCTGGACATCAGTAAGAGGCGACCGCAGATATTCCTGGATCAACTTTGTGCTGAGACCATTTTCCCAAAGATAGGCTACGGCTTTTGCGTCCCTGGCAGTAGAGATTTCATAAGTAAGACAACCTGTGTCTTCGTAAATGCCAAGGGTAAACAGGGTCGCCTCAAACTCTGTTAAAGGCAGTTTTCTTTTAATAATATCTTCCAGTAAAATAGTTGTCGTCGCACCAACCGGCTCAATCCTGGCTGAATCTGCTCCCAGATCTTCTTCGCCCGGGTGATGGTCGTAGACTGTAATGTGCCCGGCCTGATCGAGAAGTGAGGCCCATTTCCCCAATCGCTCCTTCCGATTTGTGTCCACTACAATGAGCGAGTTGAGTTTTTGATCGAGATCTTTTGGATCGCTTAGCGGCAGCAGGTCACGATAAAGATTAATGAATGCACGGACATTAGGCTGCAGGGGTTCAGGCATCAGGGCGGTAGTTCCGGGATATAGCTTTGTAGCGGCAACCAGTGCCGCCAGGGCATCAAAATCTCCGTTTACATGCGTGATTATTAAATTCACTTCATACACCTGTTTTCTCCAAGGCTTTGCTATCTTAAAATAATTGATCTTACCCGGCGTTTCCAGGTATAACATATGAGTAGCAGTAGCTACCCTGCCGCGGCAACTTCACCGTCACTTCACCGGTTTAAAGTCCCGGAAGAATTTCAGGAAGCTGCTCAAACCCGGGTAGTTGATTGCACTGCCTTTAGTTAATCAAACTTCTCAACTACAGCTTTGGGAGTATTGAAATCTTGATCTCCATACATTTTAGCAGCAGGAAAAGCGCCGGCGCCGGACGCTATCCGGGACGATCGCCAGACCCCGCTTCACCGGCAAATCAGGCCCGGGGATGCGATTTATCATATACTTCTCTAATCTTTCTGCGGGTAATCTGGGTATAAATCTGAGTCGTAGAGATATCGGAGTGGCCAAGCATTTCCTGGACAGACCTTAAATCTGCACCGTTCTCCAGCAGATGCGTAGCAAAAGAATGGCGGAGAGTATGCGGGGTTACGTCGCCTTTAATATTAGATTTTCTGGCATATTTTTTAAGTATTTTCCAAAAGCCCTGTCTTGTCATTCGACTGCCGTGATGGTTAACAAAAAGAGCCGGTTCACCGTTCTTTTTAAGTTGTTTCGCCCTTGATTTATCCAGGTAGTCATTAACATAGTTAATTGCTATGGAACCAATAGGCACAATACGCTCCTTCATACCTTTGCCCCGGCAGCGCAGGTAGCCTACAAGAGGATCAAAATCGGTGATGTTGAGGGAAACCAACTCCGATACTCTAATCCCGGAGGCATAAAGCAGCTCCAGCATAGCCCTGTCCCTCAGCCCGTTATGCTCTCCAGGCTTTGGCTGGGAAAGCAACTGGTCCACTTCCTGTGTAGTCAGAACACGGGGAAGCCTTTTTTCAATACGCGGCGACTCCAGCTCCAGAGCCGGGTTGCTTTCAATTACTCCTTCCTGGAGGAGATAGTTAAAAAAAGATCGGATTGACGCAATACAGCGTGATATCGAGGAAGTTGCGTTGCCGTTCTTTTTTAATTCGCCAATAAATATGTTTAATGATTCCCGGTCGATTATTTCCGGTTCTTTGATTTTTCTTTTGTCCATGAATGTAATAAATTTATTCAGATCGCGCCGGTAAGATTCCAATGTATTCTTGGAAAGGCCTTTTTCTACCGCCAGGTAATTACTATATTCTTGTAAAAGTTTCTGCATGGGTATTGCTGTCCTCACATATGACAATTAATATTGAAGTATAAAGCAATTCAACACCGGTATATTAAATACCTTCTAGAATTGGGCAATCTGAATAAATATATTTAATTTATTGGCAACTTTTAAATTCCCCTGAGCATTGCTTCCTGCAGCGCAATAATTGTTTTACCATCTTTAATCTGGCCGGACTTAATCATTTCCAGGGCTTCGGACAGGGGAACAGTAACTACACTGATTCTCTCTTCCGGGTCGGTGGTCGGGGCTGTGGATTCTTTTAAATCCGTGACCTCAAAGATGTAAATTAATTCATCACAAAAACCGGGAGAAGGATAAAATAAAAATAACTCCCTCCACTTTCCACCTTCAAGTCCGGTTTCTTCCAACAATTCACGACGAGCACACTCCAGTGGTTCTTCGTTTGGCTCAAGTTTGCCTGCCGGGATCTCCAGGAGGATCTGCCCCGCAGGCTGACGGTGTTGTTTAACCAGGATGATACCCTTCTTTTCATCGAGTACCAGCATGGCAACTGCACCTGGATGCTCAACTATTTCGCGAAAAGCAATCTGCCCTCCGGATATTTTAACCCGATCCTGGCGGACATTGATAATCCTGCCCCGGTAAAGATAGCTGGTCGACAGGGTTTCTTCATGCAACCGGTCGCTAATTAGCTTTCACCTCACAATCAGATTTTTCTGCAGATAATGCCGTTGGCAATAATCAGACGCTGGATCTGGCTGGTTCCTTCGTAGATCTGCATTATCTTGGCATCGCGCATATATTTTTCAAGCGGATAATCCCTGGTGAACCCGTAACCGCCCAGTACCTGGAGAGCATCTACTGTCACCCGCATAGCCATATCGCCGGCATAAGCCTTGGCCATGGCGGCATAAGTGGATAGGCCTTTTTCACCTTTACCGATCATGGCTGCTGCGCGGAAGATCAAACAACGGGCCGCTTCAATCTCCATCGCCATATCGGCCAGCATAAACTGGATAGCCTGTTGCTGAATAATCGGTTTTCCAAACTGGACCCGTTCACGGGCATAATCTACAGCCGCCTCATAAGCAGCCCTGGCCACACCCACCGCCAGCGAAGCAATCATCGGCCTGGAGATATCAAAAGTTTCCATCGCCACTCTGAAACCACCGCATTCTTTGCCAAGCATATTTTCCCCGGGGATGCGGACATCTTCAAAAACTACCACTGCCGTATTGCTGGCCCGGATACCCATTTTCTTCTCTTTTTTACTGGCATCAATACCCGGAGTGCCTCTCTCCACAACGAAAGGAGTCAGAGTTCTGGCCCCTCTTTTCGGATTAACAACTGCAAATACGACATAAAAGTCGGCGTAAGTTCCGTTGGTAATGAAGCATTTGGTTCCGTTAATTATATAATCGGAACCATCTTTAATTGCCGTGGTTGAAATTGAGCTGACATCGGAGCCGGCATTTGGTTCGGTAAGGCAGAATGAAGCCAATTTACCATCGCACAGTTCAGGCAGGTACTTTTTCTTCTGTTCTTCACTGCCTGCAATCAGGATCGGAAGCATGGCCAGAGAGTTGGCGCCTACCCCGGTAGCTATACCGGCACAACCTCGTCCTAACTCTTCAGTCACCAGGCATACAGTAACTTCATCCATTCCTGCCCCGCCGTATTCTTCCGGAATATTGATTGATGAAAATCCTTCGGCAGTCATCCGGCGGACCAGATCTACAGGCATCTCCTCTTTTTCGTCGTATTCGGCCGCAACCGGAGCAATCTCTTTTTCAGCATATTCGCAGGCCATTTTCTGCATGGCCAGTTGTTCGGTGGTAAGTTCAAAGTCCATTGTTTATCCTCCCTGTCATTGTTTAATTCATTTCAATCCGTTTTTTTTAACACAGCTGCTGCGGTTCAGCACATTTAAACGGATCAGTTGGCAGCCTTCAATTTTTTGTGGCGTCTGGCTCTTTCCAGCAAGCTGTCGACATGCCTAAGGCTTACTTCATCGATGCTTGCTCCGTCGAGCATGCGGGCCAATTCCTCCCTAATTTCCGGTGTGGATAATTTTTCTGCCCTGGTGATAGTCCTGTTCCCGGCTGTCTCTTTATAAAGGCGGATATGGCAATCGGCCATTGAAGCAATTTGCGGACTGTGTGTAACACACATGACCTGGTGATGAAAGGCCAGTTGTGCCAATTTTTCGGCAACTGCCTGCACTGTTGCACCACCGATACCTGAATCTACCTCGTCAAATATCAGGGTAGGAATCAGGTCCTGGCGGGCCAGGATAGTTTTAAGAGCCAGCATTACCCGCGATACCTCTCCGCCTGAAATAATCTTTGTCAGGGGCTTAACTTCTTCACCGCGGTTGGCTGAAAAAAAGAACTCAACCTGGTCCATCCCTTTTGGAGAAAATCTCTCTTTAGCCGTAATTCTGATTTCAAACCGGGCGCCGGCCAGGGCGAGCTCTTTCAGGCACTCTTCAAGCAGTTTTTCCAGGTTAAGCGCTGTCTCCCGGCGCAGGGCGCGCAAAGAGTTACTTTCCGCAGTCAGTTCTTTTTCCAGATCGCTTATCTCAGCTTCAATTTTTTCAACCACTGCTTCGCTGTTCTGCAGCCGCTCCAGGTCTTCTTCGAGCTTCTCACCAAAAGCGATTATGTCTTCGATCGTCGTTCCATATTTACGTTTTAGGTTGTTTACCAGGTTTAATCGATCCTGAATTACGGTTAATTCATTGGGTTCAAATTCAAACCCGGCCTGGTAATCACGAAGCTCGTAGGAAACTTCCTCCAACTGGGCAGAGGCGCCGGCAAGAAGATCCAGCAGGGGAGAAAGTTTCCGGTCGATGGTCGCGGCTTCACTCAGGAGTTTCAATGACCGGTTCAAACGATCGACTATGGCTTCCACCGGGCTGTCTTCTTCACCGCTGTAAATATCGGCATACGCACTTGCAGTCAGGTTGCATATTTTTTCAGCATTGGCCAGAATTTTTTCTTTTTCGGCCAATTCCTGGTCTTCACCGGGGCTAAGCACTGCCTCCTTGATCTCTTTAAGCTGGAAAGCAGTTATGTCTATCCTTCTCTCACGTTCAACACTGCTTTCTCCGAGTTCTGTCAGCTCTTTTTTTAGGCTTTGGATCTTTTTAAAAAGTTCATCTACTTTAGAACGGGATGTATTTATAGTTTCTCCACCAAATGAGTCGAGCAGCTCAAGATGTTGTTCCGGCCGCAGTAACGACTGGTGCTGGTGCTGTCCGTGCAGATCAACTAACAACTGCCCGATTTCTTTTAGAAACGATACCGGAACCGCACGCCCGTTGACCCGGGCTACGCTGCGGCCGGTGCGAAATACTTCACGGGCGATAATCAGTTCATCGGAAGGATTAATTCCGGACTGATCGAGAAATTTACCGATCTCGTCCGCCAGAGCCGGTTCGCAGCAAACAATACCTTCGACATATGCTGTATCGCTTCCCTGGCGAACCTGTTCTACTACGGCTCTTTCACCGAGGAGCAAATTTATAGCATCGATAATAATAGATTTTCCTGCTCCTGTTTCACCGCTTAATATATTCAAACCGGGACTAAAGTTAAGGCTCAGGTCATCAATCAGAGCAAAATTGGAAACCCTTAACTCAATAAACATCCCGTATCCTCCCAAATGCCATACCAGCTTTCGCCTTGGTTGTTTTAATTATATGGTGCTTATAATTCAGTTTACAAAAACTCACATGCTCCTACACGCCGGATCATAATCCCTTGTTCCGGACCTTAATATCTGCTTAATTAACCTTTTAATTTCTGATGAAGCATCCTGTAGAATGAATAATCATGAAAACAGACCAGCTTAACCTTTTGTTCGGAGCGTCGAATAATAATATGATCTTTATCTTCCATGGCAAACCTGACCTGGCCGTCGACCGTGAGGACGACCTGGACTTGACGGGAATCGATGCGCAGCTTCATTTTATCATTGCCGTTAATAATTACCGATCTATTGTAGAGACTGTGCGGGCAAATCGGGGTTACCACAAACAATTCCATGGTCGGGTTGACGATCGGGCCCCCCGCCGACAGAGAATATCCCGTCGAACCGGTTGGTGTGGACACGATAATTCCGTCCCCGGAGTAGCTTTCCATAAAATCTTCATTAACGTGGGTTTCAACCTTGATTATTCTTGAAAAAGGCCCTCTCGAGATAACGATATCATTGAGGGCCTGGTAATATCCCAGGTCATCATCGCCACGGCGCAACCATGCTTCGATCATCATCCGCTCCTGGTAGCTGTACTGTTCCGTTGCGATATACTGTAAGAAGCGTTCCATCTGCTCAACTTCAATTTCAGCTAAAAAGCCCTTCTGTCCGAGGTTAATGCCCAGTATCGGCACATCCCAGCAGGCCAGATCACGGGCGACACGAAGAATGGTGCCGTCCCCTCCGACAACTATAATAATTTTTAGTCTATCCTTCCATACGGAGAGCTGCTCAGCCAGTGATACTTCGCTGTAGAAGTCTGCCAGTTCTTTACCGGCTACCTGCATAGTAATCTGGCGCTGTTTAAAGAAGCGGGTTATCTTCTCGACAACCAGGGTTGAATTTTTTTTATGCCAGTTGGGAATTAACCCTAGATCTTTCACACGGTTCCTCCTGTGAAACTATTTCTATATTTTTAATTCTTTGCAGCAGCTCCGGATCCTTTACCTGGCTTTAATTTTTCTTTCCCAGTAATTCATGATGAGCCTGCACAACGGCCCGATCAATGCAGCCGGTATAGTCCTCCCGGCAACTGCACCCGGACTTCCGGTTAAAATCAAAATAAGCAAAATACTCAATGTTACCCTTAGGTCCGGGCCACCTGGAGAAAGTTATATCCCGGAAGCAGTATCCGGCTCGGCAGGCCATATCTAAGGTATCTTTAAGAATCCTGCGGTGCAGTTCGGGGTCTCGGATAACACCTTTTCCTTTGCCGGCATCTATCCGGCCCGCTTCAAACTGTGGCTTAATCAGGGCAAGTACAGCGGGAATAGTCAGTTTACTTAATACAGGCAGTACTTTGGAGAGCGAGATAAATGATACATCTACAACTGCCAGATCCGGCAGCCGGTCCAAATCACTGCGCGTAAGATTGCGGATATTAAACCGTTCCATCACAGTGACCCTGGAATCATTGCGCAGGCTCTGGTCAAGCTGCCCGTAGCCTACATCAAGGGCAAATACAAATTTGGCTCCTTTTTTCAACAGGCAATCAGTGAAACCTCCGGTTGATGAGCCGACATCGAGAACAACCAGACCCCGCACATCGATCTGCAGCTCATGCAGCGCACCTTCAATTTTTAATCCGCCGCGGCTAACATAAGGGTTTTCAGGTTTGCGCAGGTTGATCTCCACACTGCTGTCATGGAGTGTGCCCGGTTTATCGCTAACCCGACCGTTTACAATAACATTTCCGGCCATTATTTCAGCCTGAATACGGCTGCGGCTTAAATCGGGCCGTCTTTCTGCGAGCAGCAGATCCAGGCGTTCCTTTCGTTCCCGGGCGCTCAAGTCAGACCTTTTGCCGCCTGTCCACCGGCAAATGCAAGAGCCACATTGTAAATGCCGTCTGCGTCCAGATGACAGACGGAGAGCATCTGTGCCCTGGTTCCATGGCCGACAAAACAATCGTCTATCCCCAAACGTTTAATGGGCAGAAACATTCCTCTTTTCTCCAGCAGCTCCATAATGCCGCTGCCGAATCCTCCGCCCAGAACATTTTCTTCTACAGTAATCACCCGGCCGCATTTCCTGGCCCAGCCTAAAATCAGATCTTCATCGAGAGGTTTTATGAAACGGGCATTGATTACTGCCGTTTTTATCCCCTGCCAGAATAACTTTTCCGCAGCCTCAAGGGCTGAATTAACGATTGTTCCTGCTGCAATAATCAGTAGATCTTCACCCTGCCGGATCACTTCTCCCCGGCCCCAGGGAAGAATCCTCGGTTTGGTTAGTTCGACTCCCAAAACTTTATCGCGCGGATACCTGATAGCTACAGGGCCGCCCACATGGTTAAGAGCTGTGGCAAACATATGTTGGAGCTCATCTTCGTTTGCAGGAGCCATTACCGACATATTCGGCATAGTGCGCAGATAGGTAAGGTCGAAAAGCCCCTGGTGGGTTTCACCATCTTCTCCGATAATACCAGCCCGATCTACAGCAAATACAACCGGCAGATCCTGCAGACAGGTATCATGTAATATCTGATCGTAAGCGCGCTGTAAGAAGGTGCTGTAAATGGCAACTACCGGCCGCATACCGCCCGCAGCCAGGGCTGCTGCAAAGGTGACGCCGTGCTGTTCAGCGATACCGACATCGTAAAATCTACCTGGAAACTCCTTAGAGAATTTGTTCAGGCCGGTACCGGCAGTCATTGCGGCAGTTATGGCTACTATATCCGGGTTTTCACGACCCAGTTGCAGCAGTGTCCGGCCAAATATATCTGTATAGGTCGGGCTTTTCTTTTCTTTAAGAGGCAGGCCGTTGTTTAAATCAAAAGGTCCGATTCCGTGAAATATTTCGGGGGATTTCTCTGCGTAATGATATCCTTTCCCTTTTTCGGTTACAACGTGAACTAAAACAGGACCGCTCATTTTATCGGCCTGTTGCAGTATATTCATGATCAGAGATATATTATGGCCGTCTACAGGGCCAAAATAGGTAAACCCAAGTTCTTCAAAAAGCATTCCCGGCATAATCAGGTATTTCAATCCGCCCTTAATTCTCTCAGCCGAATTCACCATCTGTTCGCCAACCAGCGGAATCCTGCCTACGAATTGCTCAAAATCTTTTTTCAGGCGGGAATACTTCGGATCGGAGCGAATACGCCCCAGGTAAGAGGACATGCTGCCTACATTAGAACTAATTGACATCTTGTTGTCGTTAAGAATGACCAGCAGGTTTGCCTTGATATGGCCGGCGTGGTTTAGTGCCTCGAATGCCATTCCTCCGGTGAGTGCTCCATCGCCTATCACAGCAGCCACTTTATAGTCATCACCCTTGCAGTCACGGGCTCTGGCCAAACCGAGAGCAGCCGAAATTGAGGTGCTGCTGTGGCCGGTTAAAAAAGGATCGTGCTCGCTTTCCGATGGTTTTGGAAAACCGCACAACCCCCCTTGCTGGCGCAGGGTCGGGAACTGGTCCCAGCGGCCGGTCAGGAGCTTATGCGGGTAGCTCTGATGCCCGACATCCCAGATCAGACGATCCCTGGGACTGCTGTAGTTACTGTGCAGGGCTACTGCCAGTTCAACAACCCCGAGGCTTGCCGCAAGGTGGCCGCCGTTATCGGCAACCGTTCTAATCATATATTCACGAATTTCCGCAGCAGCTTCGATCAGCTGTTCAGGGCCCAGTGTTTTCAGGTCCTGCGGCAGCTTTAAACTGCTGAGTAGCTCTCCCATCGCAATCCCCCCGCGATTTTACTCCGTCTTTTTTATCCAGCTTAAAGGTCTTTCCAGTCGGGTTATCAATGACCCGACGACCAGGATCACTTCAGTTGAATGGTTTATGGCAACTATCTTACCCCAGGCTTTTCCTCCCACGGTCAAAGCGGCAACCAGAGCTGTCAGCAAAATACCGAGGTAGAATTCGGTCCGGGCTAAAGTAGCATCGGCAACAAGCCTGAAAACAATAATAGCGGCCAGTGTGCCGCTGACAACCCCGCTGATATCTCCGGCTACATCATTACAGAAATTTGCCACCTGCTCAGCATTTTTTACCAGGTAGACGCCGCGTTTTGCCCCGACAACTCTCCGGGCTGCCTTGGCGTTGAGGGGCCCTATTTTAGCTGCAGCAGCGGCAGTACCGATGAGATCAAAAATTACACCTACAAAGATGACAAATAATAAAATTGCAAACGCAGCAATAAGTGACTGGATCTCACTGAGTGAATATTGTGTGATAAAACCAAAAATGATGGCCAGAATAAAGGTCCAGATTGAAATTATTATAACCCAACGTGTCCGTCGACGCTTTTTCCTGATTTTAGCCAAACCTCATCACCTTTGTACAAAAAACATAAGTGGTAACAAACCAGGTAAACTTTGCGGCTTAGGTCCAGCAGGATTTCCCACATGGTCACCTGTCGTTGCCGAGCAGGCAGTTCCCTTTTAAGACTATGCCCGCTGTGTCACCAACAGCAGAACTGGATTACCACTTAGCTCACACTTTAATCCCTGGCTTGTTTCTCTTTCGAGAGCAGTCTAGAAGATTTCCCCCCTGACGCCTGGTCTCCCCTAGCCTCTTTTGCAGAGTAGGTTTAAGGTATTTGCATTCCCTCCACCTATTCCACTCAAGGCAGGCTACACTGCACACAGCTTTTGTACCGCATGCAGGTTTCTTACCCAAGCAGTAGCCTTTTGTTTATTAAACAATACGCCACCGTCATTGGGTCTCCACGAAGGCAGGGTCAACGCCTACATGCCATTGTAGATCGCCCCGTCCTTCTTAACTCCCAGCACCAGCTCCCGACTGGGCGTCGGCAGCCACCACCAGGAACTTCATCGGTGTGCCCTTAACGGATTTTTAGGCCCGTTTTCGGAGAGGGGCGGCAACTAGAATACTGCACCACTTATGCTCGTTGCTGTGGAATATTATAGCATATCCGGGCTTTCTTCTCAACCTTACCGGAATTGACCGCTAAGCGATTTTACGGCGATTTTATAACAGCCCATGGTTAATTTTGCATGCTTTCAGGGCGTTTTTCAACAACATCCGGTTAGTTACCGAGCCAACACCTTTAGGAACAGGGGATATGGCCCTGGTCTTATCTTTGACCGCGTCGAAGGATACATCGCCAACAGTTTTAGTCTTCGGTTTGCCCTTTTCATTGAGTACCGGTTCACCTTTTTCATCAACTACTTTTACCCGGTTAATTCCGACATCAATTACAATTGCCCCTTCTTTAACCTGCTCAGGACCGATTAAGTCTGCTTTGCCGGCTGCTACGATCAGGATATCGGCCCCCGTGGTGTGCTTCTCAAGGTTGCCCTTCATGCTGGTAAAGACATGCGTAACACTGGTAGTCGCATTTCGGTTAAGAGCGAGGAAGGCCACAGGTTTACCGACAATGTTAGAGTGGCCGACAACAACAATCTCAGCACCTTCAAAGAAGTCTTTTGGATCCATATTTTCGTCATTACGGGCAAAGCGTTCCAGAATTTCGATTACCGCCGCCGGAGTTGCCGGTGGGAAGGTAACCTCGCCCAGGGCGAGTTTACCCATGTTGAAAGGATGGAAGCAGTCAATATCTTTATTAACATCAATTGAGTTTATTACAACCGTATCCGATATCTGTTCGGGAAATGGGCGCAGGGGTAAAATTCCGCTGACCGTCGGATCGGCATTCAGTTTCTGTACAATATTGATAACTTCTGCTTCTGTTACATCCGCGGGAGGGTTTTCGTTAACATAGGCAAATCCGGCTTCTTCACAAAACTTTTCTACCTGCCCTCTGTACATGCGGGAACCGAAATCATCCCCAACCAGGAGGGTGGCAATCCCCGGGGTAATACCTTTGGCTTTAAGCTCCTCCGTTTCTTTGATAATTTCTTTCATGATCTCTTCGCCAATCGCTACACAGTCAATTACTTTTGTCATCTTACTGTTCCCCTTTCTCAGTTTAAAATGATGATCTTCAGACATACATGCAACCTTTTTAATCGAAGTAATAAATGTGACCGGATTTAATTTGAGCCGCCGGTTTTCACAGCCTGCTTAAACCGATCTGAATTTGCTAATTACGCTATTCAGGGTTTCATCGGCAATTTTGCCGCCTTCCTCGATCAGCTGATCCATTTCTGCTGTTGTTTCATTTATAAAATTTTCATCTTTTATTGCGCCCAGGTTGATCAATACATTCAACTGGCCGCTGATCAGGGCTGCTTTTAAAAAAGCGACTCCGCAGCCGACATCAGAAATAGCAAGTTTTGTTCCAATCTGGCCCATCCGTTCATGGATCTTAATTCCCTGGTAAGCTTTTCGCATAATCTCCATCGGAACGGAGCATGCTTCTATTGAGCATTCTTCCATAACTTTTGCCTTGTGTTCGGCCTGGTCGGGTGTGTCTTTCGGCAGGCCGTACGCTTTTGAAAGCGGTTCAAATACCTCTGCATCCCTGTCGATTAATTTCTTGAGATCTTCGATAATCTGGTTACCCTGCTCCAGCAAGCTATTTACTTCATCTTCAACATCGGCAAATTTCTTTTTCCCTACGGTCAGGTTGCCGACCATATTCGACAGGGCCATACCGATAGCGCCGCCCATTGCGGCCGCCCCGCCTCCCCCGGGAACCGGGGCTTTCGAAGCCAGAACATCGAGAAAGTAACTGCAGCTTTTGTCTGCCATTGCCATAATAGAACCCTCCTTCAGCATTTTCGATCCCGGATGCCTGAATTCAGAAGGCGTAATTATCAGCCTTCCGGAAACATCCGTTATATATAAAAGCTTTTACAGCTTCTACCTCGTCCGGTAGATCATTTTGTTTGCCAGTTCCTTTAACAGCCCGGAAGGGCGATCAAGTTTATCCAGCGCCGATACAGCATCGATATATAACGCTTCGGCTCTTCTTCGGGCTTCTTCAGAACCAAGCAGGGCCGGATAGGTAGCTTTGGACAGGATCTGGTCTGCACCGGCCGGCTTGCCAAGCTCCGCTGTTGTGCTTTCGTAATCGAGCAGATCATCGATAATCTGGAAAGCAGGCCCGATCCTGGAAGCATAAGCATTCAGGACTTTGATTTGTTTTTCGGAAGCGTTCGCCGCGATCGCGCCGCACACTACTGCAGCTCGCAGTAGTGCTCCTGTCTTCATTATTGCGATTTTGTCAACCTGGGCGGCATCCAGGGCAGCTCCTTCGGCTTCAAGGTCGAGGACCTGTCCACCGATCATCCCTTCCACTCCCGCCGCTCCGGCCAGCTCGCCCGTGATCCGGATCGCCCGTTTCTCCCTGCCTGCCCGGGAACCGTAGCAGGCTATTGTTTCAAAAGCGAGGGTAAGCAGGGCATCTCCGGCCAAAATGGCTACCGCTTCACCGTAAACACGGTGGCAAGCCGGTTTACCGCGTCTCAGATCGCTGTTGTCCATTGCCGGCAGATCATCGTGAATCAGGGAGTAGGTATGTATATATTCCAGGGCACAGGCAACATCAATTATCGATTCGTCTTCCGCCCCAAGGGTCTCGGCAACGGCAAGCGCCAGGATGGGCCTGAGCCTTTTGCCGCCTGCTTCCAGGCTGTAACGCATTGCATCAACAACTGCAGCAGGGGCGGACCGAGGCATTCTTTCTGCCAGGGCCCGATCAATCTTAGCTTTTTCCTGCTCCAGGTATTTCCCGATTTCAATCATGAATCGTCTTCCCCAATCTCTTCTTCCGGTTCTTCGTAAATATCCTGTTCAAAAGGCTGCCGATCTTCTTTAAGTAAATATTCAACCCTGTACTCAATTTCAGCCAGCTTTTCACGGCAATAACGGGAAAGGGCAATGCCTTCCTGGAAAGCGGAAAGTGATTCTTCCAGGGGTATCTCGGTATCTTCAAGGCGGTTGACCAGCTCCTCCAACCTCGCAATCGCTTCTTCGTAAGTCATCTTCTCAATTTTTTTATTCGCCACCAATTACGCCCTCCTCAACTTTCTCCGTACGGCAGTAAGCCCGCCCGTCCCTGAAGCTAAGCTGAAGCAGGCGGCCCAAACGGACATCATGTACCGAGCGGATTATATTCCCCTCTTCATCCCGGCAGTAGCTGTATCCCCGTTTCATAACCTTTAGAGGGCTGTAGCCTTCCAGCTTGTCTGTCTGAGCAGACAACTTCATTCCTTTATACTGCAAGACCCGGACAATCTCACGGCGCAATTTAACATCCAGCTGCTTCAACTGTTCCCCGGAAAATTTCAGGCGTTTTCCGGGCAGGCGAAAAAACCGTTCGCTGACAACATGATCGAGTTTCTGCTTTTCCTGCTGGTTCCGTCTTTTAAGCGCCGTGGCCGCTCGCTCCCGCAGGCGGTCCAGCTTAAGGAGCAGTTCTCCTTGATCCGGAACAGCCACCGCCGCTCCGGCTGTAGGAGTCGGAGCTCTTAAATCAGCGGTAAAGTCGGCAATGGTAAAATCAGTTTCATGCCCCACAGCAGATATTATTGGTAATTCAGACCGGTAAATAGCCCTGGCCACAGCTTCTTCATTAAAAGGCCACAAGTCTTCAAGTGAACCGCCCCCGCGGGCCAGGATAATCAGGTCGATATCGCTGCGCCGGTTAAGCAGATCCAAACTCGTGATAATATCCGATGCCGCTCCGGCACCCTGAACCAGGCTTTCCACCACCAGCAGATGAATATGGGGAAACCTTTTTTTTATTGTAGTCAGCATATCCTGCAGAGCGGCGCCAGTCGGTGAGGTCACAAGGGCAATTTTTCGGGGCAGCAACGGGATCGCTTTTTTGGTTTCTGCCTTAAAAAGGCCTTCAGCTTCAAGCTTTTTTTTCAGCTGCTCAAAAGCAAGAAAAAGCGAACCCATTCCGGCCGGTTCCATCTCTACAACATAAAGCTGATAAACACCGTCGGGTTCATAAACCGAAATATTGCCGTGAAGAATCACTTCCATCCCATCTTCCGGTTTAAACGGACAGCGTGCGTTATCACGGCGGAAAAAAACACAACGCAATGCGGAAGAGCTATCCTTGAGGGTAAAATACATGTGCCCCGATCGATGGTGTTTGAAATTTGACAGCTCCCCGGCCACCCGCAGATCCCTCAGGCGGGGATCACCGTGAATTAAACCCTTGATGTAGCGGTTTATTTCAGAAACTTTTAAAACTTGAAGGTTGTTTTGCATATTGGCGATAATCTTAAGCCGGTTAAAACTGTTTTTAACAGCTTCAAACCAGGCCTTTCATCTCCTCCCGGACATCTTCCAGCGAATTATAGCTCCACCTTGCTCCCATCGCATCAGCCAGATCCAAAATAAACCGCCAGTCCGGCGTAAGATTTTCACCGGTCGGCAGGGCGGCCTTGTTTAAGCGGGTCTGGGCGGAAGAATTCGTAAATAAGCCCTCTTTGGAAATTATATCCTGGGCGGGAAATATCAGATCGGCTCCGCCGGGAATTTCTTCTTCATCGCCGCATACCGCTGCCAGGAATTCAATTCCCGCCTTCTTTTGATCAGCGTAGACTTTACCGAAAGATAAAAGGCCTTTAACTTTCCCACTTTCGGCGGCAGCAAGTATATCTTCCCTGGCCATTCCGCTCGCGCCGTTAAGAACCGCAAAGCCGGGACCGTAAAAGGGAGTTCCTCCCGCGGCCAGAACGCCAACTGCGTTACTGTATTTGGAGAGCAGCAATAAGTTACTGCAGCCCTGCTCTATCTGCCCGCCGGTAACAGCCAGTTTCAGGAGCATATCAACAGACTGGTCGGATGCAGATTCAAAAAACGATGAACCGGCCACTATATAGCTGTTCGGGCCGGAGAGCAGCTTGGCGGCGGCCCGGAGATTGTCATCGCTAATCCCGCTTAATGAAACTGATCCGGTTTCTTCATCTCCGTTTTGGAGGGCAACGAGCGCCTCCATAAATGCAAATTCACCGTTATTTTCTGTGGTATAGATTATCTCTTTCCAGGCCGAATTTTCTCTTTCGGTTTCAGCAGGCCTGATAATAACCGCATCGCCAAATCTCCCGGAATGATCTACCGCCATGGCGGCAACCGGGTGGCTCTCATCTATTTCTCTTCCCAGGACAAGGATTGTTTCGGCATTACTGAGGGCGTACGGGGTGGGGCAGGCAATACCGGTTCCTGTGATATCCTGCATGCCCGTAAATGCTTTAACCCAGGCCGGTTCAGCCCCCAGATCTATATTGGCGGTGCCCAGGACGGTTCTGGCAAATTTTTGAGCCAGGTAAATTTCTTCGCTGCTGAGCTTTCCCGATCCCAGTACAGCCAGTGCATCCGGACCAAAATCTTCCTTAATTTTCAGCAGGACATCAGCCGCTTTCCGGATTGCCTGATCATAAGTTACTTCTTCATAACCTGAACCGTCTGTTTTAAATTTCATCACTGCAGTAATCAGTTTTGCTGCATCTTCACGAATAAACCCGAACTTGCCTCTCTTGCAGAGCCAGCTTACACTGTCCCCTTCCCTGGGAACCGTAACCCTGATCATATCGTCGCCGGAAAGCTGCCTCTCCAGGTAACAGCCTACCGAGCACTCAGTACAAATACCGGGAACACAGGAAAGTTCCCACTCCCTGCCTCCGGCGCTGCGAGTCTTTTCGGTAAGCGCTGCAACAGGGCAGACATCTACGCATTGTCCGCACATCACGCAGCCGGCTTCTTCCATGGTTACTTCCTTTCCGTCGCGGCAGGGTATAACCCTGGTATTGACCCCGTTGCCGGTCAGGCTGTAAACGAAGGCCCCTGGACCGGTCCGGCAGATCTGCAGACACCGGCCGCATAGAATACATTTTTCCTCATCACGGACGATATATGGGTTATCGGAGAATGTCCCAGCGGGAATATCCCTGGGGATCTGGTCAGGCAGATTTGACTGGAACCTGTAAGCGTTTTCCTGCAGTTCGCAGGTTCCGGTTCTCACGCAAGTCAGGCAGTCTTTGTATGGATGAGTAGCCAGGGACAGCTCCAGGATCTTGCAGCGCATCTCCTGTAATTCCGGTGTGTCGGTTGTTACAATCATTTCTTCTTTCACCGGATTGTCGCAGGAAGTGACCGGGCGCTCCATTCCACTGATTTTAACTATACAGATCCGGCAGTGCCCGAGCGGTTCCAGCCTGGGATGATAGCAAAGGGTGGGAATGGTAATTCCGTTTTGCCGAGCTGCTTCCAGGATTGTTGTGCCCTCATCGGCAAATATTTTTTTACCGTCAATTGTTAAACTAATGGTTTTTATCATCTTTTCCCCTCCCCCTTTAAGATATGATCAGGCCCAGACGCAGGCACTTGAAACATCTTTCGGTTTCCTTAACGACAGATGAAGGGCACTTGAATCCCAACTCGGCCTCATCGAATCCGCGCACTCTTTCATCCACCGGGCTGACCTCTTCCTCCAGCCTTTCTCTTCCTCCGATCATTTCCGGTACTGTAAGTTCATTATAAACACCTAATTTTTCAAGGTGTTTCTCCATTTCGAACTGCCCACCGACAGAACTTTTTCCTTTTCGGAGGTAGCTGTCGATTGCTTCGGCAGCACGATTGGCCGATGCAATCGCTTCAATAACAGTCCGGGCGCCCAAAACGGCATCTCCCCCGGCAAATATTCCGGGCTTATCCGCCGCCATAGTTTCTTCATCGACAGCCAGGGTGCCCCATTTGGTAACATCCATACCGCAACCTTCGTTAAGGTAGCAAAAATCAGCAACCTGGCCGATTGCCGGTATCGCTGTATCCACCTTAAGAACAAATTCCGACCCGTCCAGGGGCACCGGCCTACGGCGGCCGCTGGCATCCGGCTCCCCCAGTTTCATCCTGATACATTCCATACCGCTGACTGTGCCTTTTTCCTCGAGGATACAGACGGGATTAGCTAAAAGGTGGAACCTGATACCTTCCTCTTCGGCCGCATCAACTTCCGCCTTGCTGGCGGGCATTTCCGTCCTGCTGCGGCGATAGATTAAATGGACCTCCTTGACCCCAAGACGAACAGCGGAACGGGCGCAATCCATCGCTACGTTTCCGCCGCCGATCACAGCAACGCTTTCGCCAAGATCCACTTCCTCTCCGAGATTGACCTTGCGCAGGAATTCGATGCCCGGCATATAACCGTAATAGCAGGCATCCTCCCCTTCGCAGCCAAGGGTGGAGCTTTTATGAAGGCCGCTGGCGATAAAGATCGCCTTATAGCCCTGCTCCCAGATCTGATCCAGTGTAATATCTTCACCCACCCGGGTGTTATATTTAATTTCCACGCCCAGGCTGGTAACCAGCTCAACTTCGGCGTTCAGAATATCACGCGGTAGTCGGTAACTTGGAATACCGACAGCAAGCATGCCGCCCGCAACAGGCAGTTCTTCAAATATCGTAACATTATAACCTTTCAAGGCAAGCTGATATCCTGCATTCAGACCGGCCGGGCCGGCTCCTACTATCGCCACTTTGTCCGCATCCGGTAGGGGTTTAGGGTAATCTCTCTTACTGTCGTTATCGGTGCCGGCAACGAAATCGGCAGCAAAACGTTTTAAAAGCCGAATTGATATTGACTCGTCATACGGCTGCCGGTTGCAATTCGATTCGCAGGGATGCACGCAAACCCGTCCCAGGGTTCCGACCAGGGGTGTTTTCTCCCGGTTAACAGCAACAGCTTCCTCGTAGTTACCTTCCCTGATGCATTCAATGTATTTGGGAATATTAATATGTGCGGGGCATCCGTTGCGACATGGCGCAGTCAGGATGGGTCGATACTGATCGGTTTTTCCAACTGCAGGCCTGTTGCCGTTCAAACATGCTTTGAAATCTTCCTTAAAATGTTCAAGGGCATGCAGCAGGGGTAGCGGTGAAGAAACTCCCAGTTCGCAGAGTGAACCGTCTCTAATCAGCACCGCTAGCTCACCTAGGAATTCAAGGTCTTGCCCGGTCCCTTTTCCTGAAATTAAGTTTTCCAGGCGATCGGAGATTACTTTACTTCCTGCCCTGCAGGGAATACAGCGGCCACAGGACTCGTTCTGGACACAACTGTAAAATTCTTTTAACGCTCCGATCAGATCTACTTCAGGATCGACAATAACCAGCCCTGCCCATCCGATCATCGCTTTCAGGTCTCCACTGCCAAACTTTGCCGGAAGATCCAGTTCTTCAAGATCGGTGCGTTGATCCAAATCTTTATCCCGTTCGTCAACTATTTTTCCATTCCAGCTGCTAAAAAATACCTTGGCCATTTATCCCTCTCTCTTCCCGCTAAAATCGAAATCTTTTAATAAACAACAAGAGTAACCTTCGTCATCTATTGATAAATTCCTTTCAAAGTTAAACGATACTTCGAATATTGTAGTTACCGTGATGTTCTGTTTTGATAAATTCGCGCAGCCTGCACTGCAAGGCCGACAGCGTTATCCGCAGCAAAACGGGGCCGGCTAAAAAAGAGTTTCAACCCGGTTATTCTTTCTTTAAGCCGCTCCCTGATAAAAAGGTTGGCCGTAACACCGCCAACTGCCAGTAGTCCTTCGTATTGATCTTCTTTTTGAATAAAGTAATTTACCGCTGCCGAAAGGGAGTCGGCAATACATATTTCAACTGCCCGGGCTAAGTCAGCCTTGCTGCAGCCCTGCTCCAACAGCCTTTCAGCGTGGCTGGCCGGACCGGAAAAACTTATTTCCGATCCCCTGACCGCAACCGGCAGCGCCAGACCCTCAGCACGGCACCCTGCTGCGATTGTTTCGAATCCGGGGCCCGCTGGAAATGGCAGGCCCATAGCCAGTCCAAGGCGATCAATGAATTGCCCGGCATTTAAATCAGTTGTTCCTCCCAGTAAATCGAGTTTAAGGTTCCCGGGACTCTTTTCCTCTGAGGCAATAATCTCTGTCGTTCCACCGGACAGGTGAAGAACCAGGTAGCGGCCACAGGGCAGGTCTGAGGACCATAACCCGGCCATGACATGTCCTTCCTGATGGGAGGAAGGCAAAAAAAACAGGCCCATGGTTTCGGCTAAGAACAAACCAAAGGCCTCGCTGACTTTAAATACCGGCATATATGATCCGCTAACGGGACGGGGTTGGACCGAAGCAGCTATAGCTGTTACAGCTGCCCCTTTTAGAATCTCTGCGCTATCTTTCCAGAGGAGGGGCATATTGGCGACATGAGCGAAAACTGCTTCCGATTGGCGCAGTCCCAGGGCGCCTTCTTTAACCGGAAGGGGTATTCTGTTATCGGCAATTAGTTTTTCATCCCCATCAACCAGGGCCAGGGAAGTTGTATAGGCGGAAGTATCAAGACCCAGAAATAATGATTTTTCAGGATTCTCTTTCAAGCGCTTCTCCTGCCACTCGATCTAAGATACTGTTAATGAAGCCGACTGCCTCACCGGAGCTTCCATACTTCTTGGCCAACTCGAGAGCTTCGTTTATCGAGACGGCATGGGGAATATCAGGCTTGTAAATTATTTCATAAAGGGCTAACCGCAGCAGGTTTCGATCAACTGCGGAAATGCGATTCAACTCCCATTTAACCAGATGTTTGCTAATTAAATTATCGAGAGTGTGGCGGTTTTCAATGGTGCCTGTTACCAGATCGCGAATGAACTGTTCCTCTTCATTTTTGAAACCAAACCCTTCGAGAGTATGCCTCAGAGCCAGCTCAACTCTGCATTTGCCGATATCAATTTGGAAAAGGGCCCTGAAAGCTACATCTCTCGCTAAACGACGGGACAATTGGTATCTACCTCCACAATCCATTGATCAATATTTGCTCTTTAAACGGAGTAAACAAAAAGCTGACAGGGCCTTTTTCGGTATAGCCGGTATGGCCCTGATTCAGCCATAACGTTTAATTATCTTCTTTTGGAGAAAATAGCCGGCGGAAAAAACGGCCTATATTTTTATTTACTTCCAACCGCCACCCGATCAATAACCCTGCCCCGATGGAAAGGAAAATAAATATGCTCACCCAAAAACCGTAGTTGATGACCAGGAGGGCAAAAACCAGTCCGAAGAAGCCTCCTAAAATTTTACCCCAGTGTTTATTGATTAATACCCACCAGTTTAAATCTGACATAGTATGCTCCCTCCTTGCAAGCTATTAACCGCTTATTTTTTGGAAGCGGCCTGATCCATATTAACATTTTCTACTATAATCTTTACTTCCGAGACTGTGACTCCTGTAATTTCTTCGATATATTCTTTTGTTCTTGATTGAAGATCGTTTATCAAATCGGGAAGAGCCAGGTCGGGCATAACTGTGATCCGGATCCGGATCACTAAACCATCAGGTGTGAAAACAACATTTCTGCCGGCATCTTTAATGCCCCGGGTCTGCTGTACAACACGCAGAACCATATTTTCAACTGCAGTGATCGAGATTAAAACTTCGCCGTACTCACTGCCTTTTAAAACGGCGGTACCAACCTTCTTTTTCGAGGAACGAAAACCCAGCGCAAGCAAAATCAGGGCAATGAGCAGCAAAGCTGCTCCTACAACTAACATCACGTTTTCGTCAGCCCACGCCGGCAACTCTACCTGCAGGCCCGGCAGCAAGTCGTAATTAACAACCAGCAGGAAAAGGGCCCCTCCAATGAACAGAAGTCCCAGGAATACAAGTAAAATGCGGGTAAATGTTTTCATGCCAACTCCCCCTTAAATATCACTCATTATCCTTTAATTCTCTGTTTCTTCCACGACTTCCTCGACTTCTATTTCCTCTTCCGGTTCTTCTTCGTCTTTGGGGAAGTGTACGCCCTGGACGTGGACGTTTACGTGGGCTACTCGCAACCCGGTCATATCCTCGATCGCTTTTTTGACGCTCTCCTGAATATCCCAAGCCACATCCGGGATTCGTGCTCCGTAGTCAACTACAATAAAAATATCGATTTTTGCCTCTTCGGTGTCTACTTCAACTTTAACCCCTTTGGATAGGTTGCGCCGGCCAAGGACCTCTGCGATACCCCCGCCAATGCCACCGCTCATCGAGGAAACACCTTCAATTTCTGTAGCGGCGAGGCCGGCAATGATTGATACCACTTCTTCGGCAATTTTGACAACACCTAATTCAGATGGTAATTTTCGGCTTTCTTCCTGAGTCATTTTCCGATACCTCCTGTATTAAAATATGGTCCAAATACCTGATTTCTACTGTTTTAATTATATCAGACTCAAACAGCCTGTTCAATTTTATCGGTTGGCACGGCATGAAAAGAGGTAGTTTTCTTTAACCTATTCTTCTTTTTCTTCAGTCTCCTCAGGGAGATCTTCAGACTCCACATCCCAATCCTCGTCATCGACCAGAACTACTTCACCGCATCCCGGGCAGGTCACTTCAATTGAGGATTCCTGATCCAGGATATCATCATCGACTACTACAATCTCACGGCAATTAGGGCATTCCAGGGAAAAACCGCTTTCAAAGTCGTCTTCGTAGTCTTCATCATAGAGTTCTTCTTCATCTTCGTAAAAATCGTCTTCCAGGTCTGTAAGATCGTCATCTATGGCCTCGGTATATTCAAACAGTTCTTCGTAATCAACTCTGAGCTGCTCAATCTCGTCAGTCATCTCTTCGAGCAGATCGACGATCCTCTGCAATACCTTCTGTTCCTTGCTTTCCTCACCAAGTTCCAGTCCTTCAGTGAATCCTCTCAGGTAGGATACGCGTGCTTTCAGATCTTCAGTCATTCGGGGTCCCTCCCATAATATAATTTATTCGGCTGTTAAGCCCTTTCAATATAATTGCCTGTACGGGTATCTACTTTTATTGAATCGCCGCTGTCAACAAACAGGGGCACCTGGACAACCAGGCCGGTTTCCAGTGTTGCAGGCTTGGTAGCGCCTGATGCGGTATCGCCTTTTATTCCCGGCTCTGCTTCGGTGACTTTCAGGGTCACCGTTAAAGGTGTGTCGACACCGACAACTTCCTCGCCGTACATTAGCACGTTCAGACGGTCGTTTTCTTTCAGATATTTTACTCCATCGCCAATCTGTCCTGCAGACAGGGCGATTTGTTCGTACGACTCCATGTCCATCATGTGGAACATATCATCATCGCGATACAGAAATTCCATCTCCCTGCGCTCCAGATGAGCCCTGGCAACCTTTTCTCCGGCCCGAAAAGTTCGATCAACGATTGATCCCGTTCGCATATTTTTCAGTTTTGTGCGCACAAATGCAGCGCCTTTTCCCGGTTTCACATGCTGGAATTCCAATACGTTATAAATCTCCCCCTCCAATTCAATCGTTATTCCTGTATGAAACTCGTTGGTTGATATCATGCTTATTCCTGCCCTTCATCCTGTTCTCAAATTACTATCAGTTCGCGGCTGCTGTTTGTTAATATCTCCGGTCCATTATCTGTTACACAAACCATATCTTCGATTCGCACACCGCCCCAGCCGGGAATGTAAATACCAGGCTCTACAGTTACTACCATCCCCGGTTTCAGGATAGTCTTGCTGCGGGGGTTAAGGACAGGTTGCTCGTGGGTTTCCATACCGACACCATGCCCCAATCCGTGACCGAAATAGCTTTCGTACCCGGCTTCGCTGATAATTTCACGGGCCACAGCATCAACTTCACTGCACTGCAGGCCGGCTTTTACAGCCGCTGCCGATTTTTCCTGCGCCCTGTACACAATATCATAAATTTCACGGCTGCGCTCATCAATTGAACCGAGAGCAACAGTTCTGGTCATATCGGTGGCATAACCTTCAAAAACTGCGCCAAAATCTATGGTTACCAATTCTCCTTTTTCCATTACTTTCCCGGAAGCCGTTCCATGCGGCAGGGCGCCACGTTTTCCTGATGCGACAATAAAGCGAAAGCTAGTTTCGTCCGCCCCGTGCTTAAGAAAGAAAACTTCAAGTTCAACAGCAAGCTCTTTTTCCGGCATACCGGGCCTGATCTTTGATTGGATAAAATCAAAAGCCCGATCGGTAACTTCGGTTCCGCGGCGTAAAATATCAAGCTCGGCATCACTTTTGATAATACGAAGTTTTTCTACGGTTTCATCGAGGGGAATAAGTTCAACGGGAAGCTTCTCTTTCATTTCTCCGTAAACAGAATAGACGACATGTTTAGATTCAAAGCCCAGTTTCATCCATCCGGCATCTTCAACCAGGGGGACAAGGCATTTATAGAGGTCATCTTTCCAGCGGAAAATCGTAAACTGCGGAGCCTGGGCGGCTGCCTGTTCAATGTAGCGAAAATCTGTTACCAGGTAAGCTTCATCGGAGCTGACCAGCAGCGCCCCGGCAGTTCCGCTAAATCCGCTCAGGTAATGGCGGTTTACGGGGTTGGTTACAATAATTGCATCAACATTATTCTGATCCAGCAGTTCCCTGAACTTCTTCAATCGCTCTGACATAGTTCCGCCCTAACTTTTCTTTATTATATTTACAAGAGCTTCCAGCCCCAAAAGGTAACTGTCCAGGCCCAGGCCGTAAATCAAGCCGTCTGCAATTGGAGAAACAACCGAATGGTGCCTGAATGGTTCACGGGCAAATACATTGGTCAAATGGATTTCGACCAGGGGCAGGCCGGAGGCAATCAGTGCATCCCGAAGAGCATAACTGTAATGGGTCAGGGCAGCAGGATTAATAAGAATGCCCCGGTAGTTTTCTGTGCTATCATGTATGTGGTCAATTAAAGCTCCCTCATGATTTGACTGGTGACAATCAACTTCGATATCCAGGGATTTTCCGCGTTTTTTCAGTTCATTGTTAATTTCATCCAGGGTGAACTCGCCGTAAACATCCGGTTCCCTGCTCCCCAGTAAATTTAGGTTTGGACCATGCAGCACGAGCACTTTTTCCACCGGCATATTATTGATGCCTCCCTGTTAAGCCTGTTAATTTTATTCCTCCGGCAGGCAATAAAATCCTGCCGCGTCAGGAAATAATATCTCCTAAAGCTTTAATTTTTCCTCTATTTCCCGTACTATTTGCGACGCCGTTTTACCGGATGTATCAATGCTGAGATCACAACAGTTATAATACTGCCTGCGTTCTTCAAGCAGTTTTTTGATCTTGCCGGGGATATCCGGTCCCTTCAGCAGGGGTCGTATCCCAGTTTTGCCCGATCGTTTCATGATATCATGTGGCGATGCAGTTAGCAGAATCAGCAAGCCGGTTTTTTTAAGCCGGATTCGATTTGCCTCGCTCAACAAGACACCGCCTCCTGTCGCCACAACAAGGCTGCCGGCAGGATATCTATCAAGGCCGGTAATTATTTCACTCTCCAGCTCCCTGAAATAAGGCTCACCAAACTGCTCAAAAATCTGGTCGATTTTTAAGCCGGTCATATCCTCAACCACCCGGTCGGTATCGATGAAGCTCCTGCCTATGCGTAGAGCCAGCTTTTTTCCAACAGTTGTTTTGCCGGTTGCCATAAAACCGGCCAGGATGATATTTGTATTTCCGGTATCACCCATAATCTGCTTATTCCTCCCCGAACCTGTCAGTTTGACGGAGGTTGGTCAGAAATTCTTACCCGCCCCGTTGCAGGTGTAACGATTATATAGATCAATTGATCATTTTCAGCAATGAGCGCGACCGTTCCGCCCTGGTTTGGAGCCCCGCTGCGTTGAAAACTAAGCAAAGGGTAACCACTTCCGGAAGGAAAATTTGTCGAGCTATAACGTACACCTTCAGGAAGCTTTACGGTATATCTTTCCCCGGTTTTGCCATCTGTTACCCGGTAGTCATTGACAGATAGACGCATTTCAATAAGCTGGGTCCAGCCGACGGTGATCGCTTTCTGCTGGGCTTTACGCATATCCATTGCCATACCACGGGCAGCCAGTTCAAGATTCCGTCCTCTGCCCATGCCGGTAACAGCCGGGGTTGCAATCAAGACTATTAAACTGAGCAGGGCTATTACGCATACTAGCTCGACCAGGGTAAATCCCGTTTCACTTTTTTTTCCTGTCCCGGCCCGGTATAATATTTTCCGGATCATTTACAGGCTTAACTCCTGTTCAGACGGGACAACACTGCAATATTGCCGCTGTCACCGATAATTTTTGGGTCGGAAATGCTGCTAAAGGTTGTTCTGACAATTTCATCAACCGTGGACAAGCCTGCTTCGACACAACGCAGACCATCTTGCACCATGGTGAGCATTCCATTTTCAACAGCTTTTTTTTGCAGTGCATCCGTAGTTGATTTTCTTAAAATCATATCCGTCAGGTCATCATCTACTACAAATACTTCATGGACCGCGGTCCGACCCCTATAGCCGGTATTGTTGCAATATTTGCACTTCATACCGCGTTTCAACCTGGGCGGAGGATCTTTATGGAAAAAGTGCCGGTAAAAATATTTATCTTCGTCACCGGGCACATACTCACTGATACAATGGGAACATATTTTTCTTACCAGTCTCTGCCCGACCACACCCATCAGCGAAGCGGTAATCAGGTATTCCTGAAGGCCCATATCTGCCAGGCGGGTTACGGCCCCTGCGGCGTTATTGGTATGCAGCGTGCTTAAAACCAGGTGCCCGGTAAAAGCTGCCTGGGCGGTTATCCGAGCGGTTTCGAGGTCTCTTATTTCACCGACCATGATAATATTCGGATCCTGGCGGAGGATCGAACGCAGGGCGTTGGCGAAATCACGGTTTATCCGCGGATTAATCTGGACCTGGTTTACTCCCTTTAACCGGTATTCAACCGGATCTTCAACGGTCACGATATTGTCATGAGGCCGGTTCAGATAATTAAGAGTCGAATATAAAGTAGTTGTTTTACCGCATCCGGTCGGGCCGGTGACCAGCACAAGACCACAGCGGTTAAGCAGCAGGCGCTTGAAAGCATGATAATTATATTTGGAAAAACCCAGTTTATCAAGGGACAGGATGATTTTTTCCTTTTCCAGGAGGCGGATTACCACTTTTTCACCATAAATAGTAGGCAGAGTGGAAACCCGCATGCTAATCCCTTCCCCGGCGCCCTTCCACGCGATATTTCCATCCTGGGACAGTCTTCGTTCGGCGATATCCAGGTTGGCCATGATTTTTACCCTCGAGATTATATTGGCCTGGGTGTGCCTGGGTGGAGCAGCCAGGTCATGCAGAACTCCGTCCAGGCGCAGCCTGATACGCAAACCTTCATCGGATGGCTCAATGTGAATATCACTGGCCCCCTCTTCGATCGCTCTCTGGATGAAGGAGTTAACAACCCTGACCACCGGCGCGTTATCTTGCTGCTGCCCGGTAAATTCCGTAGTTCGGGCCGGTTGAATTGTTTCCGGTTCCGGTTGGCCATCACCTGTTTTGTTCTCGCTTCCTGTCTCTCCAATACTGTAATACTGGGTAAGGAGATAATTTACGGTACTTTCCCTGACTGCAACCGGATATACTTCCGATCC
>SKPH01000021.1 GCA_007119615.1 Syntrophomonadaceae bacterium
CTACGCAGCCTGGAGATGAATTTGCAGTCCGGACAGGGTGTGGCACACGGGCTGGTAGGTATAGTTAAGGTAGTTAAGTAATATCATTCGGAGAAGTTTAAAAACCGGTTCTGAGATTATTACAGTACCTGAGATAGGTGTTCCCCGAATAAAACCTGTTCAGGCTCTGTAAGCTTTAGATTTGGCAGAAATATGGCTAATTACTGCCAAATCTATTATTTGTATCTTCAATCTGTATATGAAATAATGACATTGTAGCTTATCTGTCTCGATTATTCTCAAAAGTGTCAATTGAAACTCAAAAATTCTTCGCATTGTTGCACATAATCTGATTACTTTTCTCAGCACACAGCCCTTTGGACCGGACTAGCGTCGAAGTTTCTTTGCTCTTTGATTAGTTTAACGGCAGCCAGGATGCCTGGTTGGTTACTTGAAAAACAGGGAGGGTGATTGCTAATTTATGATTCAACCTACAGGTTACTTTTTATCCTTATTCCATTTTCCAGCAAATGAGATTATCTCGGCAACGCAGGCGGGAAGTGTTTCCTTAATTGCGAGAAGCGTAAACTACCTGCGCCTGCGCAGTGATCTGGTTTTGGATTTAATGGGCGAGCATTTCTGGTTGGTAATCGTATCGATTTTAATTGCCGTGGTAGCGTCCGTGATAATAGGGGTGGCTATAAGCTACAAAACGGGCCCCGCTATCACTGTGCTAACCATTTGCCAGATCCTGATGACCATACCCAGCCTGGCCATGCTCGGGTTTTTGGTGCCGCTTTTCGGTATTGGCTTTACAACCGGTGTGATTGCACTGATACTATACAGCCTTCTTCCGATCGTAAGAAACACCTACACCGGGATAAAAGAAATCAGCCCGGCCATTGTCGAGTCGGCTGTAGGGATGGGTATGACCGAGTGGCGTGTTTTAACGAAGATTAAAATTCCCCTGGCCAGGCCTGTAATCATGGCCGGGATACGCACCGCAACAGTTATGATTGTCGGTATTGCTGCAATTGCCGCTTATGTCGGCGCCGGCGGCCTGGGCGAGTTGATTTTCCAGGGCATATCTCGTTCCAATGAACCGATGATTATTGTCGGAGCTATCGGTGTTTCAATTATTGCGCTTGTTTTCGACTTCATTTTAGCCTGGGGCGAGCGACGGCTGGCCGCAGTAGGCAAAGTCGGGGAGGTATAAACATGATAAAACTGGAAGGAGTAACAAAAAAATTTCCTGGAATGGAAAAACCCGCGGTTGACGACTTGAACCTGGAGATAAAGAAAGGTGATGTCTGTGTCCTGGTCGGCCCTTCCGGATGCGGCAAAACTACGACCATGAAAATGATTAACCGTATCTACGAGCCGACTGAAGGTTCGATCTACATCGATGGCAAGGATGCTTTAAAAATGAACCCAATTAAACTGCGCCTCGATATTGGCTACGTGATCCAGGAAATAGGGCTGTTCCCCCACATGACGATTGAAGATAATGTTTCCACAGTGCCCAAAGAGAAAAAGTGGCCAAAAGATAAAGCTATGAAACAGGTTAATGAAATGCTGACCCTGGTCGGTCTTGACCCGGAAATATACGGCAAACGCTACCCGTCAGCTTTGAGCGGGGGGCAGCGTCAGCGCGTCGGGGTGGCCCGGGCGATGGTATCCGACCCGCCAATCATGTTAATGGACGAACCTTTCGGTGCTGTTGACCCGATCACCCGGGCCAAGCTGCAAAATGAATTTTTGCGGATCCAGGAGCGTATTGGTAAAACCATTGTTTTTGTCACTCACGATATTGACGAAGCAATCAAAATGGGCGATACCATCGCCGTTATGCGGGAAGGGCGCCTGATTCAGCATGATACTCCCAGTGATCTTTTAAGCTCACCGGCTGACGAGTTTGTTTCCAACCTGGTGGGGAGGAACCGTTCCATCAAGCGCCTGCACCTGATTCGTATCCATGAGATTTTGGGTGAGTTTGACAGGCCAACGCCGGCAACGGAGGACATGGCATTGCATGAAGTTAAAAAAAGAATTGACGAGAGCGATATCCGCTCCGTCATGATCGTAGACCGGGATAATAAGCTGAAAGGCATTATCGGCATTAACGACCTCAAACGGAAAACAGGGGCAGTGGCCGCGGATATTATGCAAGAGCTGGATCAGTCGGTTACAAGCGATGCTACCCTGAACGATGCCTTATCGGTAATGCTGGAAGTCGGTGAAGGCTACGTTGCAGTGGTAAACGAGGACGATCAGTACCAGGGGACAATTACCCTGGGAGACCTGTTAAATGTTGTCAAGGAGGAGGGGTAACCGGATGAATAAATTTTTCAGGTGGGCTGTTATACCCCTTCTGCTGATAGCTGCTGGTGTGGTGATTGTGATTTATACGGTCAACAACCCCACTGATGGGTTGGTAGCACGGGCCCTTACTTATCAAAATATAATGACCGCGCTGCAGCAGCATATGGGCCTGATGTTTGTTTCCATGTTTGGGGCCATCGTGGTAGGAGTACTGGTTGGAATAATGCTTTCCAGGCCCAAGCTGTATTATATCGGGCGCGGTGTTGAAAATATTGTTAATGTCGGTCAGACCATTCCCAGCCTTGCTATCCTGGCGTTATTTTTTACTATCCTCGGCCTTGGCTTCAGGGTGGCGGTTTTCGCGCTCTTTTTATATTCCATCCTGCCCATCCTGCGCAACACTTTTGCCGGAATAATCGGTGTGGAGCCCAGTATCATTGAATCAGCCAAAGGGATGGGCATGAATCCGTACCGGATTTTAACCCGCATCGAATTGCCGCTTGCTTTTCCAATCATTGTTGCAGGTGTCCGGACGGCAGTTGTAATTAATGTAGGGGCCGCAACTCTGGCCACATTCATAGGAGGCGGTGGTTTTGGAGACCTTATCGTAACCGGCCTTTCTGTCGGCAGAAGTATGGTTATTTTTACTGGGGCCAGTTTAGCTGCGATAACAGCGATATTCCTCGACTATGTTGTCGGGGAAATTGAAGGCAGAATTGTGCGCTGGACATAAAAAGTTTACCAGTTTGGCCGTTTTTCCCGGAGCACTTAAACTAAAAGGGGGTAGATTCAGTTTATGAATATGAAACGTTTATTAACCGTAACTTTGATTTTAATGGTCTTAACCGCTGCGCTTTTTGCCGGTGGTTGCGCGCCCGAAGAAGGGGTTGTTATTGGATCCAAGGAGTTTACAGAACAGCTGGTCCTGGGTCAAATTGCGATCCTGGCGCTGGAACACAATGGTATACCCACCATTGATGAAACCGGACTTGGTGGTACCGTTGTTGTCCGTGAAGCCCAGGAAGGCGGAGATGTTGATCTTTACTGGGAATATACCGGGACCGCACTGATTACCCACCTCGGGTATGATGAGGCAATCACCGATCCGCAGGAATGCTACGACGTAGTCGCTGCCGATGACCTGGAGAGGAATAACCTGGTATGGCTCGATTATACACCGTTCAACAACACTTATACGGTCATGATGCGGAAGAGTGATTCTGAAGCAATGGGAATCACAACCCTCAGTGACCTGGCCAATGCGATCAATGAAGGTGTTGAGGCCCCTGAGCCCGGGACCTGGAACTTTGCCACCGATCATGAATACACTATTCGTGATGACGGTTATCCCGGCCTGCAGCAACTTTACGGTTTTGAATTTGAAGATGTAATCACCATGGACCTGGGGATTACTTACGGGGCGCTAAGAGACGGTGATGTTGCCACGGCGATGGGATTTGCCACCGATGGCCGTATTGCCGCTTTTGAACTGGTCAACCTGGAAGATGACTTGAACTTCCACCCGGTATATAACTGTTCACCCGTAGTTCGCCAGGAAACCCTGGATGAGTTTCCCGAAATCGCCGATATCCTCAACCCGATAGCCGCTGCTCTCACTGCAGAGGCAATGTCAGCCATGAACATGGAAGTGGATATCGAAGAGAGACTTCCCGTTGAAGTGGCGGAAGAGTGGCTGAGAGAGCAGGGCTTTATCGAATAGATACAGTAAAACGGATGCATTACGTGTACTTCCAGACAATATAAGCTTTCGATAATAAAGGGAAAAACAGCCGATTCAAAGCGGGCAGGCAGGAACAGTTCTTGCTTGCCCCAAAATTTATAGTTCTAAAATTATTGACAACCTTAATAGGAGGGAATACCATGGCCATATTGGCGAAAGATATAATGACATCGCCGGTTGTTACTATCAAGGCCGATACACCGCTGAAGAAGGCAGCTGAAATTTTAGATGAAAACTCCTTTAGCGGTATGCCGGTCGTTAACGATGAGGATAAATTAATAGGGGTAATTTCGGAGACAGATATATTGAGTTATACACAGCAAATCATTGGACAACCTCTGCGTGACCCGCACCGTGCATTCACTAAAAGCCAGGAAGTGCTGTATATCGACATTACCTGCCGGGGGTTGGAAGTAATTGAACTTGTAGCTTCAACGACGGTTGAAACTTTAATGACCCTGGATGTTATCTATGTAACCGGCGATGCGCCACTTTACGACGTAGTCAGCCTCATGCAGGAACATAATATTAATCGTATCCCTGTAGTTGATGAAACAAAAGAAGTCCAGGGAATTATCACCAGGGCAGATATAATTGCTACAATGGTGAATAACTGGGAATCAATAAACCTGGATTAAGCAGGCTGTTTAACCCGGTTAATAGCAACTTGGTATTGGGGGCAGGCGATATGGATAAGCCGATCTATGAAGGTGGAAGCTACCATGTTTTATCTGAAAAAGAGATTAGCAAAATTCACGAGACCTCGATCAGAGTTCTCGAAAATGTAGGCTTCGAAATTAATTACCCTCCAGCCCTGGAATTGTTTGAAAAAAACGGGGCTGATGTTGATTATGACCAGCACCGGGTTTACCTTTCCCGGGAACTGGTTTCCAGGAGTATCAAGCAGGCTCCTTCGGAATTTGTATTTCACGGACGGCAGAAAGGAAAAAGTATAACCGTTGGCGGTAAGCGAGTTCATTTCGGCACCGGGGGTCTTGCTCTGTATGTTTTGGATCTTGAACGCACAAAGCGGCCGGGAACAATTAGGGATATAGCAGATCTGGCTCGTCTTGCCGATAAGCTCGAGAACCTGGATTTCTTCATTATTCCTGTTTACCCTCACGACGTCAATATCGACACAGTTGATATCAATTCCAAATACCAGGCCATGCTGAATACCGGAAAACCGGTTATGGGTGGTATTTTTAACAAACAGGGGCTTGAAGATATAATAAAAATTTCCTCGATTATTGCCGGAAGCCTTGAAAAATTGCAGCGAAGGCCTTTTATCGGCTTTATATCTTCGATAACCAGCCCTTTGAAAATAAGTGCGGATCATGCGGATTATATTATGGAAGTGGCCCGCTATGGACTGCCCCTGGCTACATCGACGGCCCCTGCCGCAGGCGCAACAGCCCCGGTTACCCTGGCCGGAACCCTGGTGCAGCAGAATGCGGAATCGCTGATGGGGGTCGTATTTACCCAGCTGGTTAATCCGGGCACTCCGGTGTTTTACAGTGCAGTGCCGGTTACCATGGATATGCGGACAATGTCATTTTTAATGGGCAGCATCGAGTCGGGTCTGATGAATGCGGCGATTACCCAGATGGCCCATTACTACCGGCTGCCCTGTTACATAACGGTAGGGACTACTGATTCCAAGCTTCCTGATGCCCAGGCAGCCCACGAGAGCGCTTCTACAGCGATGCTGGCTGCTTTAGCCGGAGGGAACTTTATCCATGAGGCATTCGGAATGCTCGACGGAGCCATGACTGTTTCTCACGCCCAGTATATAATTGATAATGACATTGTCGGCAGTTGCTTAAGGACCCTGCGCGGTATTGAGATAAATCGGGACACTCTGGCTTATGATACTATTGCCAGTGTCGGGCCGGGTGGCAATTTCCTCAGTGAAGAACATACAATCAGGTATATGCGTACAGAAAGTTACGCTCCCCGGGCCAGTGATCGCCAGCAGTATCAGAGGTGGATTGATGCCGGAAGCAAGGACAGCTGGAAGAAGGCTGAAGAAGTTGCCGCACAGTTGCTGCAGGAACCCTCCGAACCTATTATACCGGCAGAAGTTGATGCCATAATCCGGGAGCAATTTCCTGAGCTTGTCGAACTCGATGTTGATGATGATTTGAAATCGGGAACAGGATCAGTTTAGGGAAAGGTTATAACAATTCTGACCAGAGATTGATTCTTCTTTTTAAGCATCTCCAGTCCCTTGTTTACTTCACTTAGATGTAATTCCCGGCTGACCGAATAAGACAGGTCGAGTCTCTTTTGAGCAGCCATTTCTATGATGACCGGAAAATCGGCCCTGCTCTGATCGGCGCTTCCGATAATTGACCTCTCTTTAAGCAGTAAATCCTGGTAAGGATTTAAGCCAAGTTCATTGGGGCAAATACCGACAACCACGGTGCGCCCACCCGGACCGGTGTTATCAATAGCCTGCCTGATGGTAGTAGTTAGGCCGATCAATTCTACAGCCACATCAACTCCCCTGCCTCCGGTCAGTGAGCCAATTTTTCCTTCCACATCATCGTTTTGCGGGTTTATTACTGCTGTAGCTCCGAATTTTTTTGCCAGTGTAAGTTTTTCAGCGGAGAGGTCCATCGCTATTACCTGGCCTGCCCCCATTATCTTAGCAAGCTGCACGGCATGGAAACCAAGGCCTCCGATACCGACAATCAAAACATTTTCCCCGGTTTTAACAGCTGCTCTTTTCAGGGCGTGAAACGGGGTAGCGACTGCATCGGCGATCAAGGCAGCCTGAGAGAAGGGGATTGATTCAGGGAATGGAAAAACATTGCGCTCAGGAACGGCTATAAATTCAGCGAATCCTCCGTCGATATTTTTTCCCAGCATTTTTGCTTCACTGCAGTAATTGTCATTGCCGGTAGTGCACATCATACATTTCCCACAGGTAACCAGGTAAAACAGACTAACCCGGTCGCCTGCTTTAAAACCGTTTACTCCCCTGCCGCACTCCGCTACTTCTCCTGCCAACTCGTGACCTAAAGTAATCGGCAGCTTCGTTACCCGGCTGCGGCCATCCTGATAATGGATATCCGAGCTACAGATTCCTGCCGCTTTGATCCTGACTAAAATTTCTCCCGGTTTTGGTTCGGGAACCGGCACTTCAACCAGTTTTAGCGGCTCACCGATTTTTGTCAACTGTGCCGCCTGCATGGTCTTCATTTAATTACCCCCCGGATTATTTATACCATATTAGTTCGTTTATTCTTTTGGAGAACCCTTTAATCATGATATAAATTTAAATGACCGCGGGACCGGGGTTTTGTACTGAGATACCTGAGATATAAAATATAACCGGTAGTGTTAAGTTGCACCCGGTATGCTCTATATAGTCAGCTTTTCTATCGCACTGCCAGGAAGGAAACAGGCTTATTTTGTAGAAATCTATGAGGATGAATATAAATTCAGTCCGGTCATTCGTGGGTTAAATTTTAGCCAAGAACAGTGGATGGGTGGTGAACTGGTGATATGAAAATTAAAAAAGCTGTCATTCCGGCAGCAGGACTGGGGACTCGTTTTCTTCCGGCGACAAAAGCGCAACCCAAAGAGATGCTGCCGATAGTTGATAAACCAACTATCCAGTATGTGATTGAAGAGACGGTGGAGGCAGGCATAGAAGACATCCTGATCGTCACCGGCCGCAATAAAAAAGCGATCGAGGACCACTTTGACAGAAATATCGAGCTTGAATTGGCACTTGCTCAAAAGGGTAAAGAAAACGAACTAAAAATGGTCCGGGAGATTAGCGAGCTGGCAAATGTTTTCTATATCCGGCAGAAAGAGCCGCTGGGGCTTGGTCATGCCGTTCTTCGCGCACGGCGATTTATTGGAAGTGAACCTTTTGCAGTACTGCTTGGCGATGATGTAATACATGCCGAAGTGCCCTGTATTAGGCAGCTGGCGGATATATATGAACAAAAAGGGCATACAGTGCTGGGTGTCCAGCAGGTTGGCTGGGAAAATGTTCATAAGTACGGAATTGTTGAGGCGGAAGGAGAAAACGGGCAGCTGGTCAGGGTCAGTCAGTTAACAGAAAAACCCGGCAGGGAGGAAGCAAAAACAGATCTGGCTGTTTTAGGACGATACATTATTGATCCTGAAATCTTTGATATCCTGCAGTCCACAGCTCCGGGTGCCGGTAGCGAGATTCAGCTTACCGATGCCTTAAATGTTCTAGCTGAAAAATTTCCTGTCTGGGCCTACACTTTTGAAGGAAGGCGTTACGACGTTGGGGATCAACTCGGCTTTCTGGAGGCTACAGTTGAATTCGCCCTGCGGAGGGAAGATCTTGCCCCCGATTTGATTACGTTTCTAAAGAGTTTGAAGCTATAATAATCATAATCACCAACTACCTGAAAAGGGCATAAGTTCAAATCTGTTCCCGGATGACTGCCGGACGATATGAAACAAAATTCTTCGCATTAGCAGTCAATCAATATACACAGATGTTATGGTTCTTCAGGTTGGTTGCCATCAATCTAAATTATCTGCCGGGTTTTATTTGCATCAGTTATAAGTTAAACCAAGCTGTTTTTGAAAAGGAGGAGTAAAAGTGTATTTACATCCGGCCCCCCTGGGCCCGATAGCCCGGGACCTATCCAGTGGAGCACTTGATCTGAAAGAATACATTAATGCCGTCTGCGATCGTCTTGATAAGTATGATTCAGAGATTGAGTCTTTTTTACCTGAAGAAAACAGGCGTAAGCGGCTTCTTGAAGAAGCAGATTCATTACAGAGGTTATATCCCAAGCCGGAAAACCGGCTTTCGCTTTATGGTGTGCTGATCGGAATTAAAGATGTCTATCAGGTTGATGGGTTTCCAACCAGGGCCGGATCAAATCTCGACCCTGATGTTCTCGCAGGCCCCGAGGCGGATTGTGTTAGGCTTCTGCGTCAGGCCGGGGCACTGGTTCTCGGTAAAACAGTAACCACGGAATTTGCCTACTTTGAACCGGGACCGACCCGAAATCCTCATAATCTGGATCACACTCCGGGCGGTTCCAGCAGTGGTTCTGCCGCCGCTGTTGCTGCCGGTTTTAGCCCTCTAACCCTGGGGACACAGACCATCGGTTCAGTTAACCGTCCCGCCGCTTTTTGCGGTGTCGTCGGTTTTAAACCGAGTTTTAATCGTATTCCAACAGGCGGGTTGTTATATTTTTCCCGCTCGGCTGATCACGTAGGCTGTTTTACACAGGATGTGGAAGGGATGATGTTGGCAGCCGGAATTTTGTGCCGTGGATGGCATGACATAAGTGTAAACTATAAACCGGTTTTAGGTATTCCCAAGGGCAAATATCTGGAACAGGCTTCAAGGGAAGGGCTTACGTCATTTGATAAACAGTTGGACAGGCTGCGCAATGCAGGGTATTCTGTCAAAGAAGTAAACGCCCTCGACGATATTGAAACCATTAGTTCTTGGCACCGTAAGCTGATCTCGGCTGAAATGGCTCTTGAGCATGAGCAACTTTACTCCAGGTTCGCAGACCTTTACCGCCCGCGGACCGTGGAAATAATCGAAGAAGGTAAATTAGTTCCGGACAGCGAGCTGGAAGAAGCCCGCAACCGGCAGATAGAACTTCGGGAAAAGCTGGAAACGCTGATGCGTGAATCGGGTATAGACCTCTGGATTACCCCGGCTGCGCCCGGATCGGCACCGGAAGGGATTGATGCTACCGGAAATCCGGCTATGAATCTGCCCTGGACTAATTCCGGCCTTCCTTCAGTTTCATTTCCATCCGGCCGTGCTGAAAACGGCCTCCCACTTGGGTTGCAGTTAGTTGGGCCTTTTATGGGTGATGAACTGCTTTTATCCTGGGCTGATGATCTGGCCGATCTGTTTGAAGAGTTTAAGGCTTATAACCTCTGAGTCGTCTCTGGAGTGAAATAATCAAATAGAGAGGCGGCTAACCTTGTAATCAATATGGCCAGAAAAGTTCTGGTTCCCAACAGGATTAGTGGGTTGGCGCCAAAAACTGCTAATATAAAGGTATCTTCGACTATAGAATGCGAGATGCTAAGGAAAATTCCAATCAAAAGAAGATCTCTTTTTTTAAGGTATCCTTCCCTGGCATAGTCGATGATCAATGCCGAGCCAAGGACGATTCCGAAGAACATTCCCGCCAGCAGGGGGAAGGCTGCTTCCTGGGGCAGGGTTAAAAATTGCAGGGCTCCTTTAACTCTTCCTGTGATTTTTTCGATTAACCTGTAATGTCTGGCGATTTCAATCAGGATCAGGACCGGTACCAACAGCAAAGCCAGGCGGGCGATACTGAGCAGGGTGTTGAAAATTGTTTCAGTAAGAAGGTAAACTATTTCCATTTTGCTACCCTCCCAGCGCCAGGCTATAAATTAAATTCAGGATCAGGCCCGCACCCAGTGCAGTAAATAGACGTAGAGCTGCCGATACGGGTATGCGCAGTCCGGTGTAACTGCAAACAACTGTCTCTACAGGTAGCTCGTGACAGATTCCGATCATTACCGCCAGAATAGTAATCTGCTGAGAGCTCAGGGACAGTGTCGTTATCACTCCCAGCGCCGCGTAAAAATTGACTAAGAAACTGAGCAGTAAAGCGATGGTTGCTTCTCCGGGCAGGCCGAATAAAGCCATGGCGGGGGTAAAGAAACCGGCAATTGATTCTATAATGCCGTAATAATCGAGGATGGCAACCAGGCACGAAACAGGCACAATTATTCTAGTCAGGAGCCATAACAGGTGCATACTTTTTATTAAACCTTTTTTAACCGGTTCTGCTAATGTCGACATCAAGGTACTTCCTTCCGGCCTGAATTTATTAAAGCGGGGTGATCTATTGCAAACGGTTTTCACCCTCCGTGATGTTTCTTACGGGAATATTCTTTTCATACCGTCTCTCGATATAGTTGCCGGTTCTCTTTTTGGTATAACCGGAAAAAGCGGCAGTGGCAAGACTACACTGCTTAAATTACTTAACAACCTGGTTAACTGCGATCGGGGAGAGGTTCTGTATTACGGTAAGAACGTCCTGGTTTACGAACCGGTTGAACTGCGGCGCAAAGTGTTGATGATCCCCCAGGCGCCTTATATTTTCCCGGGAACGGTACTGGAAAATATCCGGCTGGCATTTTATTTTAACCGTAAAGAAGCTCCACCGCAAGATGAAATGGAGGAAATGATGTCTGCTTTTGAAATGGAGGGGATGCTCAACAGGGATACATCGAATCTATCGGGGGGAGAAAAACAGCGCCTGGCGCTGGTCCGCGTGCTGCTTCTTGAGCCTGAAACATTGCTTCTGGATGAACCGACGGCAGCCCTGGATGAAGATAACGCCACAACAGTTGTGACATATCTTGCCAGGTGGGTTAGAAAACCCGGGAAGTCTGTCGTTATGATATCACATGCCGGAAGCCTGGTTAGCGATTACGCCGGTACAATCCTTGATTTGTCAGGCGGTCGAATTAGCAGCCTAAAAGAAAGAAGGGGCGCTAATGTCTGATCTACTGACGATCGAGTTGTGGCGGCTTGCAGCTTCGTATCTCTTTCTGATTCTACTGCTGGTGATGTCCCTGCTGCTCAAGCTTGGGCGAGGCAGAGAATTTTTTGTAGCCACAGTGCGCATGACTCTGCAGCTAGTCCTGGCCGGCTATATCCTTGAAATGGTATTCAGGCAGCAGCACGTTCTGGTTACCCTGGCGATCTTACTTTTTATGCAGGTCTTTGCCCTGGTGACCATATTTGGCAGGGTTAAAGGGAAAATCGGGCCCCGTCTGAAAAGGGTAGTCAGCTTAGCTCTTTTTGTTGGGACATCTTTGCCGCTTGCCTACTTTATGCTCGTAGTCATTGCTGCCGATCCCTGGTATGAACCGCGCTTTTTTATCCCGATCGCGGGAATGACCGTTGGCAACTCAATGACCGGAATAACTCTGGGAGCAGAAAGATTGGCCCGGGTTTTTCAAACTACCCGGGCGCGTATTGAAGAATCACTTATGCTTGGGGCCACACCGCAGATGGCAGTGAGTGAATTTCTCAGCGATACGTTCAATGCGGCTATAATCCCAACCGTAAACTCGATGCTCGGAATGGGGATTATTTTCATTCCGGGGATGATGACGGGACAAATCCTTGCCGGCGCATCTCCTGTTGATGCAATAAAATATCAAATAGTGATCATGATGGGTATCCTGGGCAGCGTGGCATTTGCTGTCTTTATAATCATTCAACTCGGGTACAGGACTTTCTTTAACGAAAGAGCCCAGTTGATCAACAATCAGGATTGATCATTTCGAATCCAGGGCGATATGCATTTTCATATAACGCATCATATCGGTCCTGCTGAGCAGGCCGACGAGTTTATCATTTTCCATGACCAGGGCCCGGCCGGCATCCAGTTCGGCCATCTTCTTCATTACATCGGCGGCATCGGCATCAGGTTTAAGCACGAGGGTATCTTTCAGGGGAGTTAAAATGCCATGCACTTTGGTTTCAGACCATTTTTCGCGCGGGATATCTTTCATGTTTCGGAGGCTCACCAGTCCGTGGATAGTCGAGCCGTAAACAACCGGGAAAGCTCCGAATTTATGGTGCAGAAAGTGGTCAGCCAGTTCATCCAGGGTGGCATCCGGAGAAATTGTTTCCAGGTTAGTACTCATTAGTTCAGAGACCTTCATTCCGGAGAAGGTTTCTTTGTATACAAGTTGTGAATAGCTGGATTGCCCGGCCTGGTAGATCAGCCAACCAATAAAGATCAGCCAGAGACCGGACAAATCACCCTGAAAGAAAATAATCATAAAGCCGACTCCCATAACCATGAATGAGAGAACGCTGCCCAAACCGACAGCAACGCGTGTAGCTGTAACCAGGTTTTTTGTTAACAACCAGGCGATTGAACGAAACAGCCGCCCACCGTCGAGGGGAAAAGCCGGGATCAGGTTGAAAATGGCCATGACCAGGTTTATCTGGGCCAACAGTAGAACTGCCTGGCTGATTATCTGCCCCGGGGGCATAAGGTAAAAATATATTAATCCCATTGCCAGCGCAATCAGCAGGCTGGTCAGAGGTCCCGCTGCAGTAACCTTGAGCTCTGCGGAAGGGCTGGGCGGCTCAATCTCCATCTGGGACACCCCACCGAAAATAAAGAGCGTGATTCCTTTAATTGGGATTCCCTCCCTGATGGCTACGAAAGAGTGTCCTAATTCATGAGTTAACACTGAAGCAAAAACCACCAGCGTTGTTAGAATACCGGCGATCCAGTAAGTTTGAGTGCTCAGCCCTTCAACAACTGCGGGAAAATAACCCTGGGCAAGCGAGATGCTTAATAGAAAAAATATGAAGAGCCAGCTTATATGTATCTCCACAGGTATGCCGCCAATTTGGATCAGGCGTAAGGAAGTTTTCATAATTGATTTAAACCCTCCTGTTATTTATTGAGTATAATAGTAAATGTGCGGGAGTCAGAAAACAACATTTAATTGAACTGCTTGACTACTCTTTTATTTGCCATATAAGCCCTGATTCCTGCAGATCCAGTTAGATTAAGTGTAAAGGTGGGTAATTTATCTCCATGACACCACGTAATATTTTAATATTCATAGCCGTGGATCTGGCTTTCCTGGTTGCGATCCTGCTATTTCTCAGCTATTACGGAATGAGTCACCTTTTATTAATGGCTATGGGGTTGGTATTTCTTCTGTTAACCCTGTACGATTTGCAAACGGGTAGTCTCTCCGAATTTTTCTCAGAATTTCTCGGACTATCCGATCCCGGTGAACTGGGTAAATTGAAGTGGGTTCCTGTTGTTCTTTCTGCATTATTACTGATGCTCAGTGTTCCGATCTTTATTGAGCACGGCTTCGTTAATACTGATCAGCGCTGGGCCATGCAGCACGGCCAGTTCATACGTGTGGCCATACCCGCCCTTGCAGGCGGCTTCATTGTTATTGCAGTGGCAGTTTGGACTGTTATCTCCGGCAGCAAAAAATCCCGGGGGAAAGAATGATACAAAATAAAACCGGCAGACCCAATAAGTTAATAAAAGGTGTCAGACACCTTTTATTAACTTATTGCCGGGCAAACAGTCTTATGCCGTTCCGCGATAGCTGCTTTTAGCTGCAGGCCTCCAGGGCTAGTATTGTTTCTTCCCGGACCTCGTTATCCCGATCGTATTTAAGTGATTTTTCCAGGGCGAAAACTGCTTTTGAACCACCAATCTTCCCCAGGGACCAGGCGGCATGAAGCCTGATCAGAGAACGGGGATCGTTTTCGAGCAGGCGGGACAGCGGCTTAACGGCGGTTTTATCCCCAATATTTCCAAGTGCGATCACCACATTGCGCTGTAAAGTAGTTTTGCCTCTCCATCCGGCCGAAGTCAGCCCGATAGTTAGTTCATACTCTCTTCGAGTTAGCTCTAGAAGCGGTATTAAAAGCGGACTGGCAGGGAAAAAAGGAAAAGCCAGTTCTGATATAGGTGAGCTCACGGGGTCCTGATTATGAGGACAGGCATCCTGGCAGCGATCACAGCCATAGATATGGTTTCCAAATGCAGGCCTCATTTCCCGGGGGATAACTCCTGTCGCCTGGGTCAGGTAAGAGAGGCAGCGGTAGGGGTCCATAGTAAAAGGTTTGGCAATTGCCCCGGTTGGGCATGCACTGCGGCACTGGCCGCATCCGAGACAGGAAGGGGAAACCGCTTCATCGGGCTGGATATCCCTGTCCACCAGTATTGTCCCCAGGGCGGTATAGGAACCGTAAATCGGATTAATAAGAGTGCAGTTTTCTCCGATCCAGCCCAATCCGGAATTGGCGGCCAATTCCCGCTCCAAAAGCGGGCTGCGATCGGTTAAAATTCGGTAACTAAATGAAGAAGCGGCCTCAACCCTGATTGCTTCGGCTATCCGGGTAGCTTTATTTTCAACGATATGATGATAATCGATACCCTGAGCGCAGCGGGCAACCATCCCTTTAGGGCCAATTTCAGTTTCGGGCAAAAGGTGATCGGGCGCAGCATAAGGAACAGCCAGGGTTATTATAGAGCGGCAGCCGGTCAGCAGATGTTGCGGAGTGATTCTTGAATCCGGATCTGGTTCCTCGAAAGGAGAGATCCGTCCTTCGTCTGCACGGAGTTGCAGTTTCTTATGCATGTAATAGAGAGGTTCGGCAGTAGTTACGCCGATCTGATCAACTCCGGCCGTGATTGCTATCTCTTTTAGCTTTTCCTTGCCGATCAGCATGCAATGAACCTCCCGTCAAAGGCATGAAAAGAAAAGGTCTATTTTAAAAGTACTGATTCTACGGTATCATAATAAGGACAATATTGGTAGCTGCGGAGCAATCGTGATCAGTAAGCCGCAACCTGTAGTCGAAATAATTAAAGCCGCCAGCCTGAGAAATTTTAAAAACAGGAGTCCTTTGAGCGGTGTTGAGTGAAAACCCGGCAGTCGGTTTAACTGTTCCGGTATTTGGATTTTCGTTCTTCCGGATCTCGATTCCCGGTTGCCGTAGATGAGGTGGAGTATGCAGGATTATGAGCGGTTTAGAAGAATATTTGGTTAAGATCATGTACACAGCAAAGGTGGAAACTTTATGGTTGAGCATGGATGGGTTGTGCTGGTGGAAGCTGGCAATGATGTGGAAGCAGATATAATTAGCGGGTTTTTGCAGGACAAAGGCATTCCGAATAAAAAAGCAGACAGCAGCCCCTACGCCGGGGCGATGCGTGTTATAGGCGGACAGGCTGTAGAAGTTCAGATCCTGGTTCCTGAACCATTTTTGAAAAAGGCCAAAGAACTTCTGGAAAGTTTTGAAGCAGATTTCTAACCCAGTCAGCGAGGAGGTTTCAAATGAAAAAATATCCACCTGTGAAAAAACCTTTTTTTTCAGAAGATCCGGGACGGGAGTTGTTCTGGATTAAGTTTTTACTGGCCGTAACTGTTGTTTCGGCAGCTATTCTCATTATTGCCTGGCCGCAGACCCGCAGCGTGGAGTTTGTTGCCGCTCTCCAGCAGTGGCGTATCGCTCCTGTGGAAATTATTTTTAGATTTTTTACTTTTCTCGGGGACGATGAATTTTTCATGATCTTTTTTAGTGTTATGCTCTGGTGTGTCAACAAAACAATCGGCTTTTGGGGCGCCTTTGTTCTTTTAACTTCGGCAACCTACAGCAACCTGATTAAAGATATATCCATGCTCGAACGCCCTCCGCTGGAAGGGGTGAGCCATCCTGAGGGAAGCTATGCTTTTCCCAGCGGTCATACCCTGACTGCTGTAACAGTGTGGGGATATCTGGCCGTACGGGTTAAAAATAAATTCTTTTGGATCTGGGTTTTTGCAGCTGTAATTTTAATCGGATTTTCGCGTATGGTTCTCGGTTATCACTATTTGGGTGATGTCCTCGGCGGCCTTGCTTTCGGGATTCCATTTTTACTATTTTTCCTTTGGGCAAGCTCAAAGTTTGCTGAAAAAGGCTGGATCGGGAAATTTGCTACACCGGTGCTACTGGTTTTATCACTGGTAGTTCCGATAATCCTGGCAGCAGTCCTGCCGGGTTCGGATCCGCCAAAAATTCTTGGTTACCTGGCCGGCGCCTCCTTCGGCTATATCGTCGAAAAGGAAAGAATCAGATCTGTTGTCAGGGGAGCATTTCCGGCCCAGATTTTAAAAGTTCTCCTGGGGCTGGCGGTTTTATTCGGGATTATTATCGGGCTTGGCGGTTTGCTCCCATCGGCAGTTACACCTCTTGGGTTCATTCGCTATGCTCTGGGTGGGGTTTGGGTAACCCTGGGAGCCCCTGCCTTGTTTGTATATCTCAGGCTGTCCGTAAAAGAATAAATAGTTAAAGGGAACCGGGAATTAATTAATTAGGGAGTATCGTAATTATATCTAAAATAAGCTATAATGATATTCGGCTGTGAAATAAGTACTTAAATAAAAAGGTTTAATAAGAGATGGAGGTGAAGGTATTGATCGGCAAAATTGGAATGTGGGAAATCATGCTAGTTCTTGCCGTAGCCTTGATAATCTTTGGTCCTGCTAAGCTACCTGAGCTGGGCCGGTCCATCGGTAATGGTCTGAAAGAATTCAGGAAAGCGACAAAAGATTTGAAAGACAGCATCAGCTTTGATGAAAAAGATAGTATCAGCCTGGATGATAACGAGAATGATAAACAGGTCTGACCATTTATGAAGAAGTGTTCTATGCCGAAATATAATTCCAGATAAAGTTGATCATTCTGGAGTAAGATTTAAGTGAATAATTGCGCATGGTTACCGAAAGGGTAAAAATATGTTACAATTATGAAGTAGACATAAAACAGATTGATTCTCGATAGAGGAGGATATGTTATGTTGGGTAGAATTGGTCCGTGGGAGATAATCGCAATCTTAGCGGTAATCCTTTTGATTTTCGGTTCGACAAAGCTTCCCGAACTGGCTAAAGCTGTCGGGAAAAGTGTTGTTGAACTGAAAGAAGGATTGAAAGGCAGCACCGGATCTGACGAGTCGGCCACCCCAAAAACCGATCCTGAAAAATAGGAATGCTGTTCCATTCTGATAAGATGATTACAATCAGGGGGGATTGAAAAGCAGCGTCGGAATGCCGGGGGGTATTCATTAAGGGTGACTAAAGATAAAGAAAGCACTATGCCCGTACTCGAGCATCTTGCAGAGTTACGACTGCGTCTGCTTATATCAGCAGGCGCTTTGCTTGTCGCTATAATTTTCTGCTTCGCATACATCGAGTTTATTCGCGGCATACTAACTTACCCGCTTGAAGGGTTAAGGCTGATATATCTATCGCCTCCTGAAGCTTTTATGGCTAACCTGCGCCTTGCGTTTGTCGGAGGGTTCATCGTTTCCTCACCGGTTATAATCTATGAGTTACTGGCTTTTGCATTTCCCGGTTTAACCAGGAATGAAAAAATATTTATAATCAGTATTTTGCTTGGAGCGATTTTCCTTTTCCTAAATGGAGTTGTATTTGCATATTATGTGGCATTTCCCTTCACACTCGGATTTTTCTTGCAGTTTGCCGCTGCTCAGCTCGAACCCCGCTTTACGATTAGTGAATACATCTCGTTTGTTCTTTCCTTTCACCTTGCGTTCGGAGTGGTCTTTCAACTGCCCCTGGTGACCTGGGCCCTTGGCAAGGTTGGCCTGTTGTCAACGCAATTTCTGAGGAGTCACCGGAAAATAGCTTTATTGATAATGCTTATACTGTCGTCAGTAATTACACCGCCTGATATAATATCCCAGGTGATAATGCTTGTTCCGCTGGTGCTGCTTTACGAAATAGGAATAATCATGGTTATGATCAGTGAAAAAAACGCCTGAAATTATTGTCCCGGTAATAATGTTGTAATCTCCGTTTAAGGGGTGTAAATTTGAACAGTTGGAGCGATAACAAGAATGAGAGCCGCGGAGCGGTTATACTAGCGGGGGGCGACAGTAAAAGACTGGGAGAGCCGAAAGCGCTGCTTGATTTTGAAGGACGATCGCTGATTGAGTTGATGATCAGCCGCCTGGGCAGATACTTTGATCAGCTTACCGTGGTAACAGACAGGCCTGATCTGTACAGCAACCTTCCTGTCCGTTTAACCGGGGACCTGCTTAAAGATGAACAGAAAAGCCCCCTGCGGGGCATTCATGCCGGGTTGAGTGTTTCGAATTTGCCCTATCAGTTTGTAGCAGCCTGTGATATGCCTTTCCTGAACCTTGAGCTGATTAAGTATATGGAAGAATTTGCTCCTGATTTTGATGCTGTGGTGCCTCGTATCGGAGAGTATTATCAGCCGCTTCATGCGTATTATAACCGCTCCTGTATTAAAATAATTGAAGAGCAGGTCAGTTTGGGCCGGTATAAAGTTACCGATTTTTATGACCACTTAAAAATCAGGTTCATCGGCTTGAAGGAAATTTTAAGGATTGATCCCGATCAGGAATCGTTTATAAACATTAATACCCGGAGCGATTATGAACTTGCCCTTAAAACCTGGGCGAATAAACAAAAACAAGATAAGATAAGAGACAGGAGGGGATAAGAATGATTGAAATCCCGGATTATGTTGGGCCAATGGCTTTTGGCCTGAAAATGGGTGTTATCTTGCCTGGGATGGATATTGTGGAAAAGGTAAGTGAACCTTTAACCCAATGTCATCGTGACGGCATGCTTGGCGACGGAGATGTTATCTGTGTAACTGAATCTATTGTGGCCCGCGCTCAAAACAATTATGTCACAATCGATGATATTGCCCGGGAAATACAAGGGAAATTAAATTTATCAGAAGACAGCAGAGTGGCCGTGGTTTTTCCTATTGCCAGCCGAAACCGTTTTTCAATGATTATGAAGGGGATAGCCAGATCTGTCCCTCGCGGTGAAGTGGTAGTCCAGCTTTCATTCCCTGTCGATGAAGTTGGCAATCAGGTAATTGATACCGAGTTTGTTGAAAAGCTGGGTAAAGATCTGATTAGCCCCGAAGATCTTGAAGGGCATAGTTTCAGGCATCCGGTTACGGGTGTGGATTATATTAACCTTTACAATGAGATCATCAGAACAGAAGGAGCAAAGCCGGTCATTTTTCTATCAAACGATCCCCTGCGCGTTCTCAGGTTTGAACCGGAAGGCATTATTGCAGCCGATATCCATACCAGGTCTCTAACTAAAAAAATAGTTTGCAGCAAATTTCGAAACTGTATTACATTGGATCAGGTATGCACTGAAGGTGCATCGTGCTCAGAATGGGGATTGTTGGGCAGCAATATGTCCTCAGGTGAAAGGCTTAAGCTGGCTCCGCGTGACGGTTTCAAGGTTGTTAACCGCCTGAAAGAAAAATTGAAAGAGGATCTTGGTATAGATGTACAGGTGATGATTTATGGAGACGGTGCATACCTTGATCCCTCAAGCGGTATATATGAACTGGCTGATCCCCGGGCGGCCTTTGCTGCTACGGAAGGCTTAAATTGTGTCCGGGAAGGTTTCAAATACAAGTACCTGGCTGACCAATGCTTCCATGAAGAAAAAAAGAACGCGGAAGAAATTGAGGCAATCCTGCTGGATAACAGCCGCCGGGTGGGGTTGACTGAAGATTGTATTGACAGGGAAGGAACCACACCGCGGCGGATGGAAGATGTTCTTGCCAGCCTGGCTGACTTGGTGAGCGGTTCTGCCGATGCCGGCACCCCCGTGGTAGTTTTAAGAGGTTTTCTTAAATAGTCCTGCGTTGATATGGTATGGCACTGTGATTAGAAGAAATACGATCCAGATGATCGGAAAGTAATCGCCAAATTGAACGTAGAAAGTATCCCGGGTAATTAGATCCAGGGGCAGTGTAAAGATCGCGGCTTCATTCTTACCTGAACGGAAGAGTTCACGGCCGCGGTGATCAAATGATATGGTGATGCCGCTGTTGGCTACCTGGGTCACACCGGAACCCATTTCGGCTGCCCTGATAGCAGCTGCCTGGGCATGCAATTCCAACCCGATCGATTCGCCAAACCAGTTATCATTTGTTGCGACAAAGAGGTGACGGCTGCCCTTTGCAGCAATTAACCGGGTATGATCGCCGAAATAAGACTCAAAGCAAACTGCTCCACCTACCGGGTTGCCCTCGACTTGAAACACGGTTATTTCTTCACCGGCTGTATAACTGCCCAAGAGCAGATCCAATTCCAATATCCGGTTTAACAGTTGGTCCAGGGGAAAGTACTCAACAAAGGGAACCAGGCGGTGCTTTTTGTATACAGGCACTTCTTCCTGCCCCGGGGTAAAAAGAGTAATTGAATTAAAGAGTTGATCGCCTTCCCGAATCCTCGCTCCGTAAAGTATACTAACTTCGTGTTCTTCCGCAAGCTGTACTATCAATGGATGGTGTTTTTCTCCTGCAGAAAAGTTAAGTTTAGCTACGGTTTCCGGCCAGACAACAAGCTCTATATCCGGCTCACGGTTTAAAGCGGTGGCGGTTAGGGTTAGATAAAGCTGAACAATATCTTCGTTACTGCTGTCAATTATTTGATCTGGATTGCTGTTGCCCTGAATCAGTGCGACTGAAAGGTGCTGCTCATCATTTTGTACAGTCTGCAGATCGGGTAGTAGAAGCCCTGTCGAAAGCAAGAATAAAAAAATACCGGCTATGAGGCCCAGCTCCGGTCCTTTTAATTTTTTCCGGTATAATAGCAAAATAATAACCTGGAAAAAGACCATCAGGAAGGGTAGTCCCCAATAGCCGTACTGGGATGCAATATTAAGCAGCGTGGGGTAACCCCATTGAGTGTAACCAAGATAACCTACATTGTATGCAGTAAAGCCGAGTGAACGAAGGTACTCTGAAAATAGCCATAAAGAGGGTGTTGCCAGGGCTATAAACCAGGTTTTTCCGGTCCGGTTGATCAGGGAAGCTCCCAGGGCGAACAAACCATTAAAGAGGCTGATATATAGAACCAGGGCTGCTATGGCGGCAACCGCCAGTGTTGTGGATAGATAAGGGAAAAGAACGTTGGTGAGATAAAAGTTTAAATAAAAATGTAGAGGCACTCCAAAAATAAAGCCTGCCCAAAAAGCCTTTTGTGGATTAACCGTTAAAACAATTGTGAGCAGCGGCAGTAGTGCAAACCATGCTAGATAACCCTGTTCGAAGGGTGGAAAAGCAGCAATCAATAACAACCCCGATAGTACCGGGAGAAGTATTGTTTGTTTTCCCTGCAGGATACTTTTCAGGTTGATTCTATTAGTCGCCAAAAGAGTTTATCTCCCGTATCCACAATTTAATGGAAAATTCGATCAGTATTGAAGGACATTGTAGCATACTGAGGAAAATTTGAAAACAGAACGGGTCGGGAAACCAATCTTGACCGTGATCTCTTTGAATGGTATAAATGACTTAGTTAATATTTGACACGGTTAATAGTTTAGCGCTTTAAGTAAATAAAGAGGAGAGAGTGCAATAAAAAACGAAAACCGGATGATTGACTATATTAAAGAACTCGACCAGGTTTTTAGCCGCCTAATCTACAGGGTAAGAGTCTTACACAATCGCTATACGGTAGATGAGATAACTGATACCCAGTATGTAGTGCTCCGTGCGGTGAGAAAAGCGCCCTGCAATACATCCTATCTCGCCCATATGCTCGGGGTAACTTTAAGCGCTATTACGGCACTAATCAATCGCCTGCACAGGATGGGCCTTGTTACGAGACAAAGGCATGAAAAGGATCGGAGGCAGGTCTGGATCTCTATTACCCCAAAAGGGTCGCAGGTTTTGGAAGATGTGGAGGAGAGGCGTAACCTGCTCCTGGCTGTTTATCTCTCACGCATTCCTGAAGATGAGCTGCAGCAGCTATTAGAACTTTTACATAACGCTGTCAATCTATTTGAACGCGATGATATCCTCGATGAGGATGTTATAAAAACTTAGCGGCATCAGCATAAATTAATTTATGACAGCTCTTTAAACTCACACTCTATTTAGTCTCGATGTCGGTTTCTACTTTAGCTCTGCGCTTCGAAAGTTTCCGAACTATCAGCCAGACCAAAACGGCCAGCAAACCCAAAACAATCACAATTGGCAGCAGAGCTGAAAAGGCAATTATAATATAGGAAACTGAATTTAGAATTATATTGATGCTTGCAATGAAAGTTTGAACAATTCTGCTGCCCAGGTTATGAAAAGCATAGGGTGAAATAATTTCCGTTGGTATTGCCTCTTCCCGAAGAGATAGATGAATAGTAGAAAAAGAAACCTGATCTTTCAAGTAGTCGAACTGAGCAGTCATGGTCTCAACTTCTCCCCTGATCCGGAATAATTCTCTTTCTACCTCCAGGATCTCTTCAACGGTATCGGCCAATTCCAGAATTTCTACCAACCGCGCTTCCTGGGCTTTTTGGTTATTTAAACGTGACTCGAGGTCGATATACTGCATGGTGACATCATCAAGCCCGGTTTGCATATTTGTTGCTTTGCCGAGTGCTTCGAGTTGAAGCATTACAGGGTCAAAGTTTTTGTCCGGAACACGTAGAGTTAAATATGCAGCGTACTGCCCCTCCCTCACTTCGTAAACATTCGAGTTGCTGACAATTCCTCCAGCGCCTCCGACAATACTGTTTACCTCGTCCATTGCTTCCCTGGTGTCTGAAACAGTCAGATCCAGTGAACCGCTGCGGATAACGTGGCGCAGCGCGGATTCCCCAACTCTGCCGCTAACCATATCACCACGTTCTTCAGCTGCTTCGTCACTGTCAAAGTAATAATCTTCGGCAGGATCCACTTCAGGCCCCATATAGTCCTTGGAAGCCCTGTTTGAATCTAAATAGCTTGCAGCACCACAGGAAGTCAGAAACATTCCTGCCAGACCGGACACCAGGACCAACGTAATGAAAATTACTGTTTTTTTTGCAGGCATCCTTTTCACTCTCCTTTTCCCAAGTGACAACCGGAGCCGGAGTACGGTTCCCTGGCAAGTACAGACATTATCAGAAGTTAGTTAATTTTTAAAACTGGTGATCATGTAACGCTGAACTTCGGATCGACCGGTATTCCGCCGGTCCGCTTGCTACGAAATCATCGCTATTCTTAACGCATCCTCCGCAACGTTACGGCTTTTCATTTTTACTTCCTTGCCTGTAGAGTAATATAGTTATGCTCTCTGCAGGCCCAAAAAAGCAAGCCATATCAGGAGCTTTCAATCTGGATTATTTTGAAGTATGTTATAATTGTTATGGAGGATTATTTTAATGAAAGAAAAATATTGCAGCACATGTGGTCAGGATTTCAAACCCGGTGAGCTTTCAATCCGCTGCCGCCTGTGCATGCGCAATTATCATGCCGGGTGCTGGGAAAAAACCGGTGGTTGTACCACCTGGGGATGCGCCGGTAAACCATTGCTTGAAGACAATAATCAGCCTGTATCTTATAAACGCTGCCGCTTTTGCGGAGAAGAGATTATCGAATTTGCAACAAAATGCCGCTATTGCCGGTCATTGCTTGAAGAAAACGAATTTTCCAGTCCAGGGCCTTCTCCTAAGAGGAGCCGTAACACCACCACTGGTTTTAGGAAAGATCCCATTTTAACCGGACTTCTTAATTTGATTTTTCCAGGTGCAGGCTATATGTATCTGGGCCAGTTCAGTAAGGGACTGATCTGGTTTCTAGTCGCTATCGCAGCCTGGTTTTTTACTCGCGGTCTCGGCCTAATTGCTGTTTATATTTGGGTCATGTACGACTCATCCAGACAGGCAGTGATGATGAATCGCGGAATACCTTCCGGAAAGAAAACGATTCAACGCCCCTGACAGCTTTCTTTGCTCCATCCATCCAGAAATAACTCTAATAGATTTAATCTTTATATTTTACAAAATATTATAATTTACATGCAGGATTTCTTCCGGTAATGTAGAACCTTGCTTAAAGTTATAAGTTTGGGTTAATGATCTGCCAAAACCCAACCTCCTATTTCTTTTTATTACAGGGTCTTAACCCTGTAATTTTTTGTTGAACAAGACAATCCGGTTACTATTTGTCCCGGAGCAATTATTTTTAATACCCCAAATATTCGAGGTTTTAGTAAAATTTTGCCGGTTAATAACTATACCTGCACATTCAAAACCATTATCTATTCCGATGGGGATGATCTCTTCTTCAAGTTTCAAGCGCCCTCTTTTAACTTCACCAACCTCAAAAGCGATCCATCCACCCGGTCTGGTAATGCGATAAAGTTCATTGAAGACAGCGCTCATTTTTGATGTCCACTCATCCAGCGTTTTTGCCATCGTAAGCCGCTTTTCGATTGCCTCCAGGTTGATGTTGTTGAACCAGCAGCGCAGCCAATTATCCCCGGAATACTGAACTACATCTAAAAAGGGGGGGGAGGTTACGGTCAGGTCAACACTTTCCGCAGGAATGGTTTTTGTATCAGAGGCATCGCTTATCAGGAACTGGGCGCTTAATGATGCTTTTCTCAGTCGCATCACTTGATCGGGGGAGAGGTTGCGGGTCAACTGCACTGTTTTTCTTAAAATAATACTTCTAACATCACGGTAAGTGGGCTGCTGATTACGCCTGGAGTTGATAATTTTCTGGCGTTTTGCAGAGACTGCCTGGTTCGGTGGCATAGTATAAACTGAAAAAAACCCTGTAGAGTGACCGGTTAGCCGGTTTGTAGCAACCATTCTGATCCATTTATCAATATTATCCATAGATTCTTCTTTCTGCGACGTCAGGTATTTGCGCAGAGAGAGAAGTTCCGCTTCGGTCCGGAAATGGTAAAACATCGAAAGATCAATTTCATTTTCCGGTTTATTATCAAATGGTATTTCCGACAACCGCTTTTCGATGGCCCGAACCGGAGGGAGAGCAAGCCTTGGCTCGCTTAGTATTTGGCTCAGGGGGTTGACATCATTTGCGATAACTTTCCGGTCCATTAGGCCAGTTTCGATAGCGGTCGTCCCACGGCCGGCGAAAGGGTCGTAAACAGTATCGCCTTTATTGGTAAAGAGGTTAATAAAGAAACGGGGCAGTTGAGGTTTAAAGCATGCCCGGTAAGAAATTTCATGGATTGCCGAGGCCTGCCTCTGCCGGGATGTCCAGAACTCATTAATATAGCGGTTTATTTTGGTGGCCCCGGCAGAAAACTCTTCAATTATAGTTGTTTTCTCGGCCGATAACTGGTTTTTTTCTTCAAAAACAGACTTTTCCAGAGATTTCAATATTGCCCGGTCAACAGGCACAGTCAGGCACCTCACTTAAAGCTGCAGGTTACTATTAATTATAGCAGATATCAGACCGGTGGAGGTCTGCTTGTCATAGCATTTTGGATATGATATAGTTTAAATTGGTATTGAAAAGAAGAGATGAACTTGAAAAGATCTTAACCCACCGGCTATCAGCAAGGCAAAGGTACTTTAAGTTAATCCGCTTTTTAATCCTAATTTATTGTTAAAGGAGTTTGTTAGCATGCAGGGTAAGGTAAAATGGTTTAATCCGGATAAGGGCTATGGTTTTATCGAAAGTGAAGAAGGTGTAGATGTTTTTGTTCATTTCTCGGCAATTCAGACAGATGGTTTCAAAACTCTCGAAGAAGGGCAAAGTGTCGAGTTTGAAACGGTTGAGGGTGACCGCGGCAAACAGGCAGCGAATGTTGTTCCTCTGTAGAGTTTAACTCTAAAAAAACGGTAGGGGATACTTTCTTATGAAGTATCCCCTATTTTTTTAAAAACTTATGCCGGGTTTTCACTTTAGAGCGAATTTCATGCCGGGCTATCTAGGTTTATTTTGATCCGCCAGGGAGCATGAAGGGCAGAGGCCGTAAAAATCGAGTCGATGTGATTCAACCCGGTAATTGGTTGAGTCGGCTGCTTTTTTATTCAGACCGGATAAAGCTTTCAGTGGAAGGTCATCAACGGAGCTGCATATTCGGCATATAAAGTGGTAATGCAGATCTGTGTTGGCATCGAAACGGTTGAAACTGCTACCGGCCTCAATTTTTTTGACTAAATTTTGGTCTATTAATATATTAATATTTCGATATACAGTTCCTATACTCAGGTTGGAAAACTCTGTTCGCAGTTGCTCATAAATCCAACTTACTGTAGGATGTGTGTCAGTATCCCGTAATATACCTAAAATACGCTCTCTTTGTCTGCTGCGTTTGTATTTAGATTGATCCATCCGGCATTGATTCCATTTCTAATTAATTTTGTGTCTCTATCGATAGTATATGCTTACAGGCCACAGGTCAAGCTTAAAACCAGGCCGTAAAGAGAATACCTAAAATGGTTCCAACCGTAATTCCTAAAATTGAAAGGTGGGCCCCGGCACTTTTATAGGCATCAGGAATAAGTTCATCACAAACAATATATAGCATTGCTCCCGCAGCAAAGCCCAGTGAGAGCCCCAGGACGTAATCAGATATGCTGCTGATAGCGGCGCCAATGAGGGCCCCGATACCCATCGGGACTCCGGCCAGCGCAGTTATGGCGAACACTTTCCAGTAGCTGTAACCGCCATGTCGCAGCGGAGCAGCAACAGCCATACCTTCAGGTATATTATGCAGCCCGATTATAATGGCCAGAGATAATCCCAGCTCAGGAGAGCCGACAAACCCGGTGCCTATGGCCAGTCCTTCTGGAAAGTTGTGAAGGCCTATTCCTAAAGCCAGTAAGGTCCCTTTTTTTAGATAAGCGCCAAAAGGGTTTTCTTCAGGGGTTACCGCGTGATGATGCGGTAGAAAGTGATCAAGGATATAAAAAATGCCCATACCAAGGATAATTCCTATGATTGCCGCCCAGTGGCCGCTGTAGAAAATTGATTCATCCACAAGCTCCAGGAATACAATAGAGAGCATAATCCCGGCTGCAAAGGCAAGAATTGTACCTGTAAAGCGAGGGGTCGGATTTTTAACAAATACCGATGAAAGTCCGCCCAGGCCGGTGCCGGCAACTCCCGCCAACATACCGAGCGCCCCTACTTCCAGCCAATTCATTTAATAATCATTCCTTATAAAAATAGAATAAATATCCTCGACTATTTTAAATCTACGACCTGAAAAAATAAAATGTTCCTTCCGGAGACAACCAAAGAAATCCCCTGCCAGGGGATTTCTTTGGAAAATACACCGGCAGAAACCCGTAATAACTGTTTAACATATGTTTATTCTAAAGATTTTTAACCTAAATCGAGTTTCTCAGTATTATCCCAGAGGCCGTGGATGTTACAGTAGCTGAGAGCGATTAGTTCACCCGGCTTTTCCAGGGTTACTGTAGTTGAAACAACCGGTTCACATTTGGCGCTGCCTTCATTGGCTCCTTCTACAGATTCTGCATGAGCTTCAAACTGGAATGTTCCCAACTGGACGATAAACTTTTCGCCTTCAGGTTTAAAGAGTAGTTTAATGTAGCGTATATGATGTTCTGTAGTGTGGGGATGAGGGACTTCCTCTCCTACACTTAGCTGAACTTTGAATGCTTCGCCTTTCTTGGCCGGGCCCTGAACTTTGATTACAGGCACATGCTTTTCAGTTTTCCAGTCATCTGACTGGACATGAGCTCCTATAGCGCTCATAAATAACTCCTCCTTCATGATAATAATATCTTCTTTATTTATATATTCTCCGGAAACCGGGTTCTTCCTTTATTTAAGCGAAAATTCTTCTTAATAATTGCTGTAAAACACCTCTTATCCTGCAAATAAAGATGCTATAATAGAAATCAATTAACCTTTGTTGTCAGGGGCAAATTCCAGGGGGAGGTGAACTACGGTCATGGAATGTGCAAGATGCCGAAGTGAAACTCCATTAGACGAAGTTTACAATTACCGCGGTCAGGATCTTTGTGAAGATTGTTTCATGGGGGCAATGCAGTCTCCCAAAACCTGTGATGTGGCGGCGACCCATCTGGCAAAAAAACACCGCCAGGCTGCCGGCCAGACCGGAACTGAAGGTTTGCTTGATATTCAAAAAAAGATTTATAACTATATCAGGAAACAGGGCAAAGTTACCAGGGATCAGGTCATGCAGGAATTTGGGATCCCCGAATGGGAACTAGATAAACAGATCGCGGTTCTGAGGCACTGTGAATTGGTTAAAGGGAAAAAAGAAGAAAATAATGTATTCCTGGTGCTTTTTGAGGATTAGGCCTGCTCTTTCATTGCCGCAGCGCTTTTTCTCATCAGTGGGTAAACAGCGGCGACAGTCAGAATTCCGGTAACCAGAAATGCGGGGCCCAGCCCCGGCCATTGAGCGGCCAGACCGAATGCAAGTGCTCCCACAGCGAAGAATATATCAATTGTGTTTTCCTGAAGGCTGATCGTGGTTGCCCGCAACCCTGGTTTGCAAATGTCGATTAACCATGCTGCGAAGACAAGTGAACTTCCCTGGATACCGACGCCGAGCAGAATGGCGCATACAAAAATTAATGCAGGCCACAGGGGCAGGTAATAGAAAAGCGCTACCCCGATTCCGAGGGTAATTAACATCGGCCATGCTACCCGCTGACGGCCGAAATGGTCGGAGAGGGCTCCCGCCCCGGGGCAGGCAGCGATGCCGGCGGCGCCGAAAATGATAAAGAAGTACGCAGCCTCGGTTCCCGGGGCTGCTGTTTCTATGTGAACTGCGGCGAAAGATATTACAGCGCTGTAAGAAAAAGCGAATATAGCAATGCCCCCGATAATCGGGTATATCTGTTTAACAGACAGAGCTTCCATTATATGCTTCCATGAACTTATTTTTTTCACTGACCCGGATCGGACAGCAGGCGCCCTGACAACTGCCAGCAGGGCCAGGGCCAGTAAACTGCTCATTCCACTGACTATGAACCAGCTATTGTAATTAAATCTTTCGATGATCAGGAGAGCGGTAGCCGGCCCCGCCAGCAGACCAAGATTAAAGAATATCCGTAAAGTTCCCAGGTAGGTGCCAATTCGGTTTGGAGGCGCCATTCCTGAAGTGAGGGTATACATGCCCGGCAGAAATACAGCCAGCCCAAGCGACTGGTAAATACGTGCAGCAAGCAGCAGATTGTAAGCAGGGCTGAGCAGCAACAGCAGAGGTGTGGTTGCGAAGGTGAACGCTCCCAACATCATTAATGGTTTTGTGCCGTACCGATCCATGATCGGCCCCAGGTAGAAGCGAATCAATACCGCTGTTACTCCAAATGCAGTATTTTGCAGTCCGGCCTGGAATGGACTGCTTCCGATTGCCAGGCTGTATGCAGGATAAGTGGCGATAGCAGCAAAAAGATTAGCCATAAAGAAGAAAGCCGACCCATAAAACATGGCCCAGTTAATCCAACTAAAGGAAGATCCATTCTCACTTTGTATCTGCGGCAGTTTATCCCTCAAGTTTAAGTAACATCCTAACTGTAATGTGGCATTAGACGATCAGCCAGACTTTTGCCGACGACAGCGGCTACGTCTGCCGCTACGTATTGATTGACGGCGGCATCGAAGAGCATCGTTGCCCAGGACTTTTTTGTTCCAGGGGAAAGCCGGTAGCACAGGCAAAGAGGGAGGCGGGGGAGGGCCCGCCATTCAAATGCCAGGTCGGCCAAACCTGCAATGGGCCAACCGCCGCTGGCCAGGCATTTGTTACGCAGGTTTTCGATATTATCACCCCAGGCTTCTGCCAGCTTGTCCCCACAATAACCCTGGAAGGCCTGCTGGTAAAATAGTCCGCCAATCTCACTTAAATTAACCCAGCGGCCGGTAAGCGGCCGGCCGTTAGCCCGGGCAAGATAGTGCAACCACAGCGCTTCCGTTTGTAGAGTTACGGGGTTGCCGTCATTTTTGGAAAGTGACAATTCCGGCCAGTGGATCTCATGTGTCTCAAGGTAGTGATCCCCACAAAGAATGAAGCTTCCATCCGCTTTAGCCCGGATACTCAGGGCAGCCGAACTGGCAAGTTTATATGGATCTTTTTTTTGAATTATATCCCTGTACTGTTCGCATCGTTTACGCAGCGCCTGGCGCTTTTTCTCTTCATTTACGCTTTGTTCCAACCCTGGTGCACAGTAAGGTTCTTTTTTGGAAACCATTGTAATCACCACCGGTTATTTGCACTGCGGCAATTATAGCGATATTTTTTAAGCCAAGTCAAGGGTGTTTCTTTTCTGCCGCTGTAACAAGTATTTAGAGGAACATATTTATCGGTTGGAGAATATATTTCTTAATACGGTCTTAAGGGGGACTGATTGGCTTTGCGTATAGGTATTGCCGGTTATGGGCAGATGGGTAGGATGATCCGGCAAAAAGCACTTGCCGGCGGTCACGAAGTACCGGTAATTGTTGATCCCGACAGCACCTCTGAGGAGGTCACCGCTGAAGATGTAGCTTCGATTTCTGCACCAGTGGATGTTATAATAGATTTTACGGCGCCGCATGAGGTAATTAATAACATTGAACGTTACGGCGAATTGAAAATACCGGCAGTAATCGGAACTACCGGATGGTATGAGCAGATGAACCGGGTTGCCGCAATCGTCGATAAATCTGGAATCGGCCTGATCTGGTCGAGCAACTTCTCGTTGGGAGTAAATCTTTTTTTCCAACTGGTTAAATCGGCCGGCAGGCTAATGAACCGTTTTCCTCATTACGATGCAGCAATTCATGAATGTCATCACCGCCATAAAGCAGACAGCCCATCAGGTACAGCCAAAACGATCGGTGATATCATTTTAACTGCTCTGGATAGAAAAAGGTTGACGGTAAGTGAATTACGGGAAGGCCGTATTGATAAAGACGCACTGCATATATCATCTACCAGGTGTGGTTCTGTACCGGGTTTTCACCGGGTGATTTTTGACAGCGATGTGGATACCATTGTTTTGGAGCACACGGCCAGAAACCGTGAAGGATTTGCCGAAGGAGCTCTGGCAGCGGCCGATTGGATTTGCGGCAGAAAAGGTATGTTTAGTATAGACGATATGATGGAATCAATCATCGGAGGTGTTTTCGATCGATAATATATTCCGCGGAGCGCATACAGCCCTGATTACTCCGTTTACTTCAACCGGGGCCGTGGATATTGGAGCATTCAAACGCCTGGTGGAATACCAGATCGAATCGGGTATCGATGGATTGGTGCCCTGCGGTACTACCGGCGAAAGCTCAACTCTTACTCATGATGAGCACGATAGGGTCATAGCCCTGACAGTGGAGTATGCTGACGGACGGGTCCCGGTTATTGCCGGAACGGGAAGCAATGCCACCGTAGAGGCGGTTCAATTATCTCAGCATGCCGAACAGGCAGGAGTTGATGCAGTCCTTCTGGTCAACCCTTATTATGTAAAACCAACCCAGAAAGGCCTCTACCTGCACTTTAAAGCTGTTGCGGAATCGATCTCGATTCCCTGTATAGTTTACAATATCGAAGGGCGTACCGGTGTTAATCTTGAGAATGAAACCCTCTACCGGCTGATGAGCGAAAACAAAAATATCGTCGGAGTGAAAGAAGCTTCGGGAAGCCTGGAGCAGATGAAAAACCTGATCAGTTTACGCCACGATGAATTTGTAGTCCTGTGTGGTGACGACAATATGACTGTAGACCTGATTGAAGCCGGGGGCAATGGTGTTGTTTCCGTGGCAGCGAACCTGATTCCACGTCAGATGACAGAGATGGTTCACAATGCTCTTGATGGGAATATCAAACAGGCCAGAGAGCTTGAAAACCGCCTGATGCCTTTTTTTAAAGCCTGTTTTGTTGAAACAAACCCAATCCCGATCAAGACGGCTATGGCCATGAGAGGTTGGTGCCAGGAAGCTTTCAGACTGCCGATGTGTTCACTCTCCCGTGATGAGCATTATAATGTTATCAGGGAAGCGATAGATAAACTGGAAATTCCGGAGTTTAATGCGTAATCAGAAATTATTAGGAGAATAAGGAGCAGGTTATGGCAAAAATTAATGCACATTACAGAAAACTAAGCGCCGGTTATCTTTTTCCTGAAATCGGCAGGAGAATAAAAATATTTCAGCAGGATAACCCCGGTTTCAAAGTGCACCGGCTGGGTATCGGTAACACTACTGAACCGCTTACGCAGGCCGTGATCAACGGTCTGCGGAAGGGAGTCGACTCCCTGGCAGCAAAGGAAACCTATTCAGGTTACGGAGACGAACAGGGCGAAGAAGAACTGCGGGCAGGACTTTCCCGATTTTATAAAAACCGGGGAGTCGGTATTGAAATTGACGAATTTTTTGTCAGCGATGGAGCAAAACCTGATGCTGGAAATATTCAATCGATTTTCAGCACTGATAACCGGATCGCATTCCAGGACCCGGCCTATCCGGTTTATGTCGACTCAAATGTAGCTGCCGGGAGGTCGGGCCCTTATGACAATAAACAGGGTAATTACAGTGGCTTTGTCTACATGGTTTGCAACCTGGAGAATGGATTTATTCCCGATCCGCCACAGGAGCGGGTCGACCTGCTTTACCTGTGCAGCCCGAACAACCCAACCGGTGCCGTCGCTACTCACCGGGATCTGCAAAATTTTGTTGACTATGCCCGTGAACGGAATGCAGTGATAATTTACGATGCTTCTTATTCAGAGTTTATTTCCGATTCAGCTCTCCCGCGCTCAATATATGAAGTTAACGGAGCTAAAGAATGTGCGATCGAGATTAACAGTTTTTCCAAGTTCGCCGGATTTACAGGAGTTCGCCTTGGATGGTCGATCGTTCCCAGGACCCTGGTTTGTGAAGACTGTGAACCCGGTGAGCTTCATGATTTTTGGTTGCGCCGGCAGACAACCTTTTTTAACGGGGCTTCAAATATTGCTCAGCGCGGCGGGATTGCTGTGCTCTCAGATCAGGGACTAAGGGAATGCGCTGCTCTGATTGATTACTACATGGAAAATGCCCGGGTGATCAGAGAGAGCCTTCTAAAAAGGGGGCTTTTAGTCTACGGAGGAGTAAATGCCCCATATCTCTGGGTGAAAGCTCCCGGAAACCTTTCTTCGTGGGAATTTTTCAATAAACTCCTCGATGAAGCTCATGTGGTTGGTACTCCCGGATCAGGTTTCGGCCCTTCCGGTGAAGGGTACATTCGGCTGAGCGCGTTTAACCACCGTGAAAATATTGAAGAGGCGGTAAGGAGTATCCTGGATAACCTGGCTTTATAGCCGGCAAAATCCTGGAAATAAAGAACTCATTGATAAATTGATTCAATTTACTAATACCGGTTATCTTTATAATTGAAAACAGTTAACTTTCTTCTTACCAACGAGGGAGAGGTATTCTAATCGGATTAACTCTCTATTGCGGAGGCGGCAAATGTGAATGAAAAAAGAATCCCTTTATCGAAAACAGAACTGGAAGCGATAGCATCTGAATATCCTACACCATTTCACATCTACGACGAAAAAGCTATTCGGGAAAATGCGCGGGCTTTTTATCGGGCTTTCTCCTGGATTTCCGGTTTTAATAACCATTTTGCGGTTAAAGCCTGCCCCAATCCGACTATACTGAATATTTTGCGCGAAGAAGGTATGGGAGTCGATTGCAGCTCTTTGGCGGAGCTGGTTTTATCTGAAAGGGTTGGTTTTAAGGGTGATCAGATAGTTTTCACTTCCAATGATACTCCGCCGGAGGAATTTATCGCTGCCACCCGCCTGGGCGCTGTTATCAACCTGGATGATATCGGGCATATTGAAACTTTGGAAAAAAGCGCAGGTTTACCCGAACTGCTATCTTTTCGTTATAATCCCGGTGAGGCCCGTACTGGCAATGTTCTCATCGGGCAGCCGCAGGAAGCAAAGTATGGGATAACTACCGATCAGGTTGGAGAAGCTTACCGGAGGATCAGGGATAAAGGTGTAAAACGTTTCGGCCTGCATACAATGGTTGCCTCGAATGAACTTGAAAACAGTTACTTTGTGGAAACCGCCCGCATGTTGTTCGAGCTGGCTGTGAAGATAAAGCGTGATTGCGGGGTAGATATTGAGATGATTAATATGGGCGGAGGTATTGGAATTCCGTACCGCCCTGAAGACAGCGCAATTGATCTATCGGAAATTTCCAGGGGCATGCAAAAACTTTACGGACAAATCATTGTGCCTGAAAGCCTTGACCCCCTGAAAATAGTTTTTGAGTGCGGCAGGCTAGTAACAGGGCCTTACGGTTACCTGGTCAGCAGGGTGCGCCATGTAGCCCATAAATACAAGGATTATGTTGGTTTGGATTCCTCTATGGCCAACCTTATGCGCCCGGGCTTATACGGAGCATACCACCATATTACTGTGCCGGGTAAAGAAAATATGCCTCCAGGGCGAACATACGATGTTACCGGCTCTCTTTGTGAAAATAATGATAAATTTGCTATTGACCGCCCTCTTCCGGAAATTGAAGCAGGGGACCTGGTGGTTATTCACGATACCGGAGCTCACGGCTATTCGATGGGTTTCAACTATAATGGCAAATTGCGCTCTGCGGAACTATTGCTTCGGGACGACGGTTCAGTTCAAAAAATTCGCCGTGCAGAGACCATCGATGATTATTTTTCGACAATGCGGTTTCCGGGAGCCCCGGTATCGATTTGAGCCGCTTGCCTTTGCCTCGATGAATGCGGCTATTTAAACTATAGAAAGGAGTGTGTTTTAAATGATCAGAAGCGATCTCAGGGCCTACATCAATATAGGAGCGCTGGTTCTTGTTTTGCTGGTTAACTTTCTCTCCAATTTCTTACCTTTCGGAGGGGTTACACAAGAAGAGCTTGGCGAGCTGTACCCGGTACTGATTACCCCTGCTGGTTACGCCTTTTCTATCTGGGGCCTAATCTATCTTGCCCTCATTGCCTTCATAATCTACCAGGCCACACCGGGCTTCCGGGAAAATCCGGCCGTCAAGGCAGTGGGAATATTATTTGCAGTGAGCAGTCTTTTCAACATCCTCTGGTTGTTTTTCTGGCATTACCAGCGGGTGGGCTGGTCTATGATTGTTATGCTCCTACTGCTGGCAACGCTGATCATCATTTATCTTCGTATCGGCGCGGTTACGACGGAAAAAACTTTATATGACCGTCTGCTGGTGAAGTATCCCTTCAGCCTTTACCTTGGTTGGATAACGGCTGCGGCGATTGTTAATTTTAATGTGCTGCTCTATAATATCGGCTGGCTGGGTACTGGTGCCGGTGCGGTCTTATTTACAATGTTGATGATTGTTTTTGCCGCCCTGGTGGCAATTGCTGTTTTTTACCTGCGCCAGGATTATATCTACTCCGCTGTCTTTGTCTGGGCCCTGGTCGGTATCGGGGTTCGTCACGGTACTGATATAATTATCCTGACAATTTCAGCCTGGCTGGCTGCTGCAGCGATTATTTTCTTTCTCGGCTGGATTACCGCCCGAAGCAAGACTGCAACGGGGCCGCGTTAAATCTACCTGAAGCAGTATTGCAGGTTAATATTGCTTTGATTGCCAGGCGGTCAGGTTAGCATATTTTAACGGAGGGCGGTGTGTTTGTGAATATGCAAACGACAGATCAACAGTATAAACGGCGCACCGGCCTTCTCTACCTGCTGTTCAGCACTGTATTTTTTTTAAATGCTGTAATCTTTCTTTTCCAGGCTCTAACCAAAAATCTCTTTCCGCCCCTTCTTTTGCCGCTCAGGGAAGCTTTTCTGATTGATAACTCCCAGGTGGGCATGCTGGTTACCCTGGTTTTTTTCGGTTATGCCCTGGCCAGATTCCCTTCAGGCATAATGGCTGATCACATTGGCTGTACCAAAACCGTCCTCCTGGGAAGCGCCGCCATGGCCATCTCCTTCGTCGGAGTGGCTGTGTCTCCAAATTATCCCGTAATGGCTATTATGGTTTTCATCCTTGGTGTTAGCAGTGGTGTTTATGTCACAGCCGGTTACACTCTTGCTGTTATCATTGGTTCCCGAAAGAGAGCTGCTACGGCTACCGCTGCTTTCGAATCTTTCGGTATTGCAGCCGGCATAGCTTCTCCTGCCCTGGTTACGGTATTCGTCCTTTTCCTGAATTGGCAGTTACTGTTTATACTGTCCGGTATTTTACTGGCAGCAGTTACAGCTTTGTTTCTCCGTTTTAAAGAGAGCTCATTTAATTACGAGGAAGAGTATGCCGCTCAAAGTGGTATTGATGGAGGATATATTGATAATTTACCATCACCGGAGCCCCAGGCGGGAATGTTAAAAAAATTAATACAAGATATCCGCTCCTCTAATGTTATATTCCGCGATCCAGTGATCAGGCGGTTTATTATCTGGAGCACCCTGGTCGGTGGATTAGGAGCGCTGTCATGGACCGGCATAAATTCATTTATCCCCACTTTCCTGGTTGAAGAAAGAGGCTATAGCTATGATCTTGCCAACAGGATGTTTATTATAGTCGCTGTGGCAGGGCTGGCTGCGAAGATCGGAATTGGCTCGCTGGCAGACCGGTTTGGGAACAACCCGGTTTTACTGGCAAACCTTGCCCTTAGTATAATAATGTTCTTTGCCCTGACTCTGGCAGTCGGGTATTGGCAGCTTATAGCTATCCTGGCATTACTTGGAGCCGCCTGCCTGAATACAAATACCCTGATCAATTCTTACGTTCTTCGCAATATGCCTCCCCGGTACCAGGGTGCAGGCTTCGGTCTTTTTAGTACAGCCTATACTGCAATTTACAGCCTGGGTCCTTACCTGACCGGTTCTTTGGCAGACATGGTCGGCCTCGGCAAAGCGATCCAATTTAGTTCTGCAGGAGCTGTGTTGGCAGTATTCCTGATCTTTTCAGCCAACTACTTTGTCCCAAAACATCTAGTTGATAAAATGTCCCCAAGTTGAATTAAAATATACTGAACATATATTATTTCTAATGTTAGGCGATAAAGGGTATAATTTTCATACAAAATATTTAGTAGTATTAATATTAGAAATGCGTATTTGGTGAAAGCGGGTAGATTGAAATGGTGGGATCTACAACAACCCATGAGAGAAAAGCAGTTACGGCAAAAAGCAGGTATGGAATGGTCTCGACCGCATCGCAAGTCGCAACTGAAGCCGGGGTCCGGATTTTGGAAAAAGGAGGCAACGCTGTAGATGCAGCGGTTGCAGCAGCCTTTTGCCTCGGAGTAACCGAACCACAGGCTTCGGGCCTGGGTGGACAAAGTATGGTCCTGCTACACCATTGCCCGGGGGAAAAACCGGTTACTCTCGCGCTTGACGGATCTTCACGGGCTCCATTTGTGATAAATCCCGAACTGCTTCCGGCAAAACCTCTTAATCAGGGCATAAGGGCGACTACAGTCCCGTCAACACCCGCCACTCTCGGTTACCTGTTGGAAACGTACGGAACCCTGACCCTGGATAAGATCTTGCAACCCTCAATTCTTGCGGCCAGGGAAGGTTTCAGGATTACTGCATTGCAGCACAGACTGCTTTCCAGGGAGAAGGAAAAGTTTACAGACGAGTTAGTGCAGTCCATATTCTTTAAAAATGGCAGGCCTTTAAATGCCGGAGATATTGCCTATCAACCTCAACTTGCAGGCTGCCTGGAAAGGATTGTTGAGAAGGGGTGGAGAGACTTTTACCTTGGAGACATTGGAGAGCAAATCATTGAAGATATGCAAAAGCGTGGAGGATTAATCACGAAAATCGATTTAAGCCAGATTCCATTACCGGTTCAACGTAAAGTTTTAAATAGTTCTTACCGTGGTTATGCTTTGGCAACTTTTCCGCCGCCGGGAGCGGGGCGGACCATGGTCCAGATCTTAAAAACCCTTGATCAGATCGAACCGGAGAAGCTTGTACCGGATTCACCGCTCTATTATTTATTGCTGGCCATGACCTTCAGGACCGCCCTGATGGACAGGGAACGGTTTCCCATTGACCCTGTGCTTTACCCGCAGCTAAACGACAAAGGAATGATTGATAAAGAAACCGCTTTGCGTGTTGCTTCACGTATAAAAAATTTGGTTTCTTATCTGGTAGGAGAACAGTTTACGCCCCCGCCTGCTTCCGGGGAGACAACCCACTTATCAGCTGCCGATGCTTATGGTAATATCGTCGGTATAACACAATCGATAGAGCATGTTTTCGGGGCCAAAACCATGGCTGAAAAATTGGGGTTTTTTTATAATAATTACATGAGCGCTTATAATTATACAAATATGTTGCACCCCAACTATCTTTTGCCCGGTGGCCGTCCCTGGAGCAGTGTAGCCCCAACCTTGCTGTTTCGTGAAAATGGGCAGCCATTTATGATCTTGGGCAGTCCCGGCAGTGAGCGGATTTCCACTATTCTGGCCCAGGTTATTTGCAGGGTTATTGATTGCGGCCAGGAACTGGCTTATGCCATCGAAGCGCCCCGCTTTCATGCCGGAAGAACCGGTAAAGTGGCAATCGAAAAAAGAAGTTACCGGCCGGAAGTGGTTGAACTTTTGGATCGTGCAGGGTTTACGGTCAGAAGCCGGGGTGATTACAGTTTTTATCTGGGCAGCGTACAGGCCGTAGAACTGCCGAAACAACCCGGAGGGGTCTTTATCGGGATTTCTGATCCCCGCCGCGATGGAATCGCCCGCGGGCCGCGTTCGATAAAAACTGAATGCCAGGGAGAGGTGAGATAGTGAAAATAGCGATAATTTATAATAGAGACAGCCAGGCAGTGATCAATCTGTTTGGGACGCCCAATCGCGAAAAATACGGTTTGCAAACGATCGATATGATTACTGAAGCTCTCGGGGAAGGCGGTCATCAGATTAAAGCGTTTGAAGGCGACAAAAACATCATGTATGCGCTGGAAGAATTTATGCCCACGGTTATTTCCGGTGAGCGGCCTGGGCTTGTTTTTAACCTCAGTTACGGTATTCAAGGCCGGGCCCGCTATACTCATATACCTGGCATTCTCGAAATGCTGGGCATTCCTTATGTTGGTTCAAGCCCGGCAACCCATGCTATTGCTCTGGATAAAGTGCTGACCAAGATGGTACTCCTCCAGAAAGGGCTGCCCACTCCGAAATTTACGGTACTGGAAACACCCCACTTTACTCTGCCCCTGGGCGATGATTTGAAATATCCTCTGATCGTCAAGCCTAAGGATGAGGCTGTCTCTTTCGGACTGAGGATTGTAAACAATGATCAGGAATTGCGGGAAGGGGTTGCAACAATTTACAACAACTTCAGGGCAACTACACTGGTTGAGGAATATATTGAAGGCCGTGAAATTAATATAGGACTTCTGGGGAATGATCCTGTCGAAGCTTTTCCGCCAGTTGAAATTGTTTTCAGTGAAGGGGAGCATATCTATACCTATGAAGATAAAATAAAAACCAGCGGTAGAATGTTGGATAAAATCTGTCCAGCGCCTCTCGAGCCGAAGGTAACTGAAAAGTTGAAGCGGCTGGCTGTTGATGCATTTAAAGCCTTGGACTGTTTCGACAGCGCCAGGGTCGATTTTCGGATTGATAATCAAAACAACCCCTATATTCTGGAAGTAAATTCCATGGCCAGCCTGGGGCCGGGAGGGTCGTATGTCTATGCGGCAGAAAAAGCGGGACTGCCTTATAATGCTCTGGCCAACCGTTTGATTGAGGTAACCAGTCAGCGCTATTTTGGCCCCATGGTTATAGGAGACAGTTCACCCTGGTATCAGGATGACCCCAGAAGTACGGCTTTTACCAGCCTTACTCAGAATCGCGACAAGTTGGAGGAAGAGTTAAAAAACTGGACAAATCTTCCCAGCTGGACCGGTGATCCTGTGGGACTTGGCGCAGTTGTAAAGAGGTTGGAACAACGGTTTTCCGAGCTCGGCCTTAAACCGGTACAGGAGTACAGCAGCAAACGTTCAGCCTGGACCTGGCAGACGGAATCCGGTTTTGAAGACGGGACACTGCTTGTTGCATCCATTGACGTTCCCCGGGACGGAGGTGGCGGTTATCCGATTCCTTTCCGGCGCGATCCTGAATGGTTGTATGGCGAAGGGATAGCTTCCAGCCGGGCCGGCATTGTCTGTATCCTGGAAGCTCTTAATACCCTAAATTCAATCGATAAACTACAGGACAATAAGCTGGGTGTTTTTATTTATGCCGATGAGGGCAGGGGAATGCGTTACAGCTCGCAATACCTGCAGCGGGCCGCCGCCGCGGCAGGGCAGGTAGTCGTTTTACAGCCCGGTTTTTCCGGCGGCAAAGTTGTTGACCAACGCCGCGGTTCACGTAAGTTCAGTATTTTGGTAGAAGGAGAATTTCAACGGATTGGTTCTCACGGATCATCTGATGACCTGATGAGCTGGTTTTTGTCCCGAGCCGACAAAATCGGCTCACTCAGTATGCCGGAAGAGCGGCTGACGGTTGCAGTGCAGGAAGTTCACTCCGAACGGTATAGCGTCTTACTTCCTCACCGCATCAGGGCTACAGTATACGTTACATTTCTTGATGCTGAACTGGCGGATCGGGCAGAATCCAGGCTTCATGAGTTTTTTGCTCCCGGGCAGGGAGAAATGGATGAAACCATGGTTTATATCGAACGCCTTGAGGAGAGGCCTTCCTTAAACCGATCAGAGGAGACAGCCCGAATGATTTCGCGGTTAAGAAAAATAAGTGAAGATTGGAAACTGCCGTTTGGGGTTGAAGCCAGCTTACTGCCTTCAGCTGCCGGCGAGGTACCAGCAGGGACACCTGTAATTTGCGGATTTGGGCCTGCAAGCCGGGACATGTTTACCCCCCACGAATGTATTCACAGGGGAGAAATGCTGCAACGGGCCCTGCTTTTAACTCTTTTACTGTTGGAGGATTAATCATGACGCCTGGTATTAGCAGCCTGCCGCTGATAATATCAGTTCCGCACGGCGGTCTGGAAGTGCCGCCGGAGGTGGAAAAATATTGCCGCCTCGATTCGTCGGACCTGCTAAGAGAAGGAGACATCTGGGCAGATTTTATATATAATATAAAAGAACATGTCCATGCATTTATTAAGTTTCCGGTAGCCCGGGCTATTATTGACGTTAACAGGGCTGCCGACGACAGGCCCCCGCAAAATCCCGACGGGGTAGTAAAAACTTTAACTCTGAATAATGATTATATCTGGGAAAAAGTCGGGGGGCTTTCCGAAGATCAAATCGGAAAGCTGTTGGATCGTTATTATTATCCGTACCATCAATATCTCTCTGCCTATTCTGTTAACCGGGATATATTGTTGGGTCTTGACTGCCATACCATGCTGGAGCGAGCGCCGCAAATTTCGAACTGCCCTGGAGAAGCGCGGCCCCTGGTCTGTCTGAGTAACGGGGGAGATGAAAACGGGGAAGCATTAGACGAACCTGTTACCGCTTCTCCTGATCTGATTCGGTCCCTGGCGCAGGCCCTTGAGCGGCAGTTGATGAATTTTGGTCTTGACAGTTCAGTGCCGCCCGTTTTGCTTAACCGGCCTTTCAGCGGCGGTTATATTACAAAAACAAATGGTTCTGTCGAACAGATACCCTGGATTCAGATTGAATTTAACCGCTCTTTATACCTTTCAGATGAACCCCGGGTTTCAGGTCCGGATCAGCAGACTACAAAGCGTATTGAGATGCTGAAAATGTATTTTTTAAAAGCTCTTGAAGATTTGTTTTTATAAGAAAGGAGGTGTTCCGGAGAATGGATAAAGAAGCATATAAGCAGAAACAGGAAGCGCAATTAAAGGAGTGGCAGGCGGAAATTGATAAGCTGAAAGCTCAGACCCAGAAGAAAAGCGCCGAATCCAAAATAGCATACGAAGAGAATATAAAGAAACTGGAAGAAAAGAAGGAAGAAGCATCAGAGAAATTTAAGGCGTTGCAGGAAACCGGCGATGAACGCTGGGAAGAAGTCAAAAGTGAGTTTGAGAAAAAGGCGGAAGACTTTAAGAAGCAGCTAAAGGATATATTTTCTTAAGTTTTCATAAGTTAGAAGTAGTTTTCTGCTATGCGGAACAGGGTAAGCCGGGAATAATTCCCGGCTTACCCTGTTTAAATGGCATCACCCTGATTGCCTGCAATCTTCTTTTACCCATAGGATTAGTAAATAATGATAATAAGGTTAGTTTAATAACTTATCAGTCATGCAGTGAAAATGCTTCGAGGCTATTAATTGGGATGGGCTATAAAGATGTCTACGATTTCGGTGGGGTAGTTGATTGGAATTACGATATCATCGAAGATCAGCAATCCTGACGGATGGGTTGTTGTAAAGGCAGAGAAGCGCCGGATTAATTCCGGCGCTTCTCTGATAATCGTGGTCGGAGCGAGAGGATTTGAACCTCCGACCTCTTGGTCCCGAACCAAGCGCGCTACCAAACTGCGCTACGCCCCGTAAATGCAACCTGATTATAGCACAGCGCAAATTAAAGGACAATAGGCATACATAGTGAGTTTATCAGGATCAGGCGCAATTATTCTGCACATGAAATGCCGGCGGCAACAGCTGTTGCTTGAGAAAAAATTAACTTGAGCAAATATTTGAAATATTGTTGACATATTGAATTGGGATTAGTATAATTACTCATGTAAAGGGTAAGAGCACTTAAAATAATAATGTGGTCGATAAGTAGATCGCGACCTGGAAGGCGGAAAGCGATTTTGGAATATATCGTTATGATTGGAATCATCTTAATAATTTCCTGGGGTGTCAGGGTTTTAATTCATACACAGGTGAAAAAACGCAATCGTTAAGTCAAATATCCGGCCAGGCATTATCATCTGAAAGGAGAGCTTTGGATGTTAAATGCAATTGCTTTTGTCGGTTTCTTTTTAACTGTTACTCTCCTACTTGGTCTTATGGTAGTTAAAGATGTTAAGAAATCAAATTAAAGAATTGCACTTTTTCCGGGCATCAAAAGCAACAGGATAAAAAAGTGGTTTTGTATTTATTGTACCGTTACGCTATTATTAGGGGTGTCCAGAGACATCCCTAAGCTTATTTTATAGGTTTTTTCATGTCGGGTTGAAGTGAATTAAAAGCAGCCAAAGGTTGGAATTCCACGCGCCCCTGAATATTATACTTTTACCCTCGCAGGAGAAGCTTTCCTGAAAAGCTGGGCGCTGAAGCAACTATTTCAAAGCCAACATAACGCAAAATTCTTTGAAGACGGTATTAAGGAAACAGTAG
>SKPH01000058.1 GCA_007119615.1 Syntrophomonadaceae bacterium
AAAATTAAAGGGGCAAACCACCGCTGGTTTGCCCCTGCTATCTGACAGCTATCCTGTTGATACTGACTAATTTATCAATCTGCTGCTTCGAGTTTTGGTATTTTCCGCCAATGATATAGGTAGACCGACAGGGTGATGACTATATATGAAAGTTCGCCCACCATTTCGCGAATTAGCCTGCGATTCTGATTTTCCCTGTTGGTTGCTTCGTATTGGGCTTCCTCATTTTCTAAGATCTGAGAGCCGAACCTCTCCTCCCATTCCCTCAGATCCTGACCGGGGCCGAGGTGCTGTTCAAATGGGTTGTAATCATCGTAAACCGGTTCGGTCCCAGGTTCTTTGTAATTTCGAAAGTAGGCCTATGTTAATGGTATATTCGGTTGGTCCGGCGGAATAAGCTGCATGTCGTTGTTGATAGCTGAAATTGCTCCTTTAACGAAAAGAAACAGTGTTCCCAGGCAAACCGGGTAAAAATAGAGGTTTTTATGTTCCAGGTTCCCTACATTGGTAATACACCGCCTCAATAAGGGAAATGGTTAAAGTTAATGGCAAAAAAATCTGTGGTGTTCATGATCAAGATCTACAAGGGCTTGATCGATTACCAGGCTGAATGAATCATAAGCGGTGGTTAATATTGATGCGATTGCGGTAAGTACGGGCCGTTCGCAGCCGAAAATGTTCGTGATAGCTTGCTTCGGGAATATTATTGTCAGCTGAAATGGTATCCGAACCCAAACTGGCATAGTTATAGATCGGATTGGGATAAAAAAACCTGACTAAATTATACCTGTAAACTACTCTACATTGATTCACTTTGTTTAACTTCATTGGTTGATCTATAATAAAGTATAGGTGAAGGTGAAAATGATGCTTAATGTACTTCTGGTATATTTTTCCGGGACTGGTATTACACGTTACTACGCGTCACTGATCTGCGAAGAGATGGAGAGTCGCGGTTACTCCTGTGATACACTTAATATTGAAGACTTCACGAATTTGCCCACCCTCTGGCAGAAGAAACCGGTTGCCCTTAATTATACTATACACGCAGAAGAGAAGCGTCCGCTCGGTAAATATCCCTGGCCTTACCTGGATCTGAAAAATGCCCTGCACATTATCGATGAAAACCCGTTATTCAGGCGGCTTGCCAGCGAGTGGAGCAACTATGATTTAATCGGGTTCGGTTCGCCGGTATACGGTTTCCGGCCGGCCCCTGTCATGATTCGCTTTTTATTGGATCTTCCTGTATTTGAAAGACCGGTCCGCGTTTTTTCATTTGCAACCCACGATGGAGCGCAGGGAGACTATGAACCATTTATGAGGGGCCTCCTAACGATGAAAGGTTTAAATTATGTCGGCCACACTGACCAATCATTTATTTATTCAGCGAGCGTGGTACTGCGAAAAAAATTTGATCACGTCAAGACAGGCCGTCTGCTGATCAATAAGAGTATCCAGGCCAGGAAGAATATCAATATATTTCTTGAATATATCCATTCTCTATACCAGGGTATTCCGTACTGGTACAAAAGAGACAGCCTGATCGGTAAATTTGTAGGTATACCATACCGCTTCTTTTACTCTTACGGCATTGATCTTCTCCTCAATCATTTTCTTTTCGGCTACGGTATTCATAAGGATGATTGTGTTAAGTGCATGACCTGTGTGCAGCAGTGCCCCCAGGGGCTGATCGAGCTTGATGATGAAGGCTATCCCATTCGTCATTATCACTGCATGTACTGTCTGCGCTGCTTAAACTGGTGCCCTACAGATGCCCTTTTCTTTTCTAAGGCTACCGACAGGAAAGCCCGTTTCCCGGGTCCTGAAGTATTAATCGCGGCGGCCCAGCAGGATGATTTTGATTTGCGTGTTCAGCGCATGCGGAAGAACATTCTGCCGTAAATGAGAAATTTATTTTTATGCAGAGTTAACTCTCACTTTTAATGATCGCGGTCTCCAGGGTTTTACTAGCTCCCTCAAGCATTTCTTCGATCTGTAGCCCGGCCTCAAATCTTTCTATAACTTCCAATTTTGGTTTGGTTACCGGATGTTTAGGCAGGAATACTGTACAACAATCCTCATAAGGGAGAATTGAGGTATCATAAGTATCGATATCAATTGCCATGTCGATAATCTCCCTTTTGTCCAGGCCCACAAGCGGCCTTAAGACCAGCATTTCGGTCGCAGCGGTTATAACGGTGATACTCTCCAGGGTCTGACTGGCAACCTGACCCAGGCTGTCACCTGTTATCAGCGCCTGCAGTCCCCTCTGTTTACTTATCAGGTCTGCCAGTCGAAACATCATCCTGCGCAGCAGTATGATGCTCAGTTCCTCGGGGCATTTTGCACGCAGTTCTTTTTGGATAGCGGTAACGCTGATCATGTGCAGGGGAATTTTTCCTCCATAGGCGGCCAGCTTGCGGCAGAGTTCTCGTACTTTTTCCTGTGAGTGTTTACTGGTAAAAGGAAAGCTGTGAAAATGCAGAGCTTCAACCGACAGACCCCGTTTCATAGATAACCAGCCGGCTACGGGACTGTCGATTCCCCCCGAAAGCATTAGCAGGGATCTCCCCGTTGTCCCAACGGGGAGGCCGCCCGGGCCTGCCAGCCGGTCCAGGTACAGGAAAGCCTGGTCAAAGCCGATTTCAACCGAAAGTTTAAACGAAGGCTGTTTTAAATTTACGATTAAATCCGGGAATAGCTCCTGCAGGTGTGAGCCCAACAATTGGTTTATTTCAGGCGATGAATAAGGAAAATTTTTATTGGAACGACGGGTTTCAATTTTGAAGGTGTTATGGCCTGAAGGTAGGCTGCCCACAATGCCTGCGGCCAAATCTTTAATCTGGTCCAGATCGAGTTCGGTTTCCCGGACAGAGCTTATTGATACGACTCCAAATACTTTACATAATCTTTCTAGCAATATTTCAAGATTTTCTCCCGGGCCGGTAACCATAAAACGTCCGTAAAGTTTGATAACCTCGCCGGAATAATCACGGACAGCTGCTTTCAGATTGCGGTGCAGTTGCTTTTCAAACTGGCCGCGGTTCTTTCCTTTTAAAGCGATCTCTCCATAGCGGATCAGAATTTTCACCGGCATTGCGCTGCTCCTGTTCATTATAATGCTCGATCTAGAGGATCAGGGAAAAGGCTATTTTACAACTTATATAATTCCCCTTAATTCCTGCACTGCTTCTGCAGTTTCCTTTGCCGCAGCAATAATTTCATTTTTATCATTAAAAACTGAAAAACTAAAACGCAGGGCACTATCCAAATTTTCACTGTCAAGGCCGATAGCCTTGAGGACATGGCTCGGTTCCGGATGACGGGAATGGCAGGCCGAGCCTGCAGAAACATGGATGCCCCGCTCTTCCAGCGAATGAAGAAGCACCTCCGCCCTGAGGCCGGGGAAAGAGAGGTTGATAATGTGCGGAGCTCCTTCACCGGGAGCAGGCCCGTTTAAGTTAAATTTAATTCCACTGTTTTGCAATTCATTGAAAAAGGCCAGTTTTAAGACCCTCAGCTCCTCTTCTTTTTGGCGCATTTTTTCAGCGGTCAGTCTGGCAGCCAGGCCGAAACCGGCAATAGCAGCCGTATTTTCAGTGCCCGAACGCAGGCCTGATTCCTGACCGCCGCCGTGCAGAAGAGGTTCCAGCAGAGTGCCTTTCCTGCTCCACAGCGATCCTGCTCCCCTGGGACCGTGAATTTTATGAGCGCTGCAAACGGCCATATCAACCTGCCACTCTTTCAACCTGAGAGGAATCCGACCAAATGACTGGACTACATCCACATGAAAGAGCGCCTCAGGGTTTATTTCCCTGATCATCCGGCCGATTTCCCCCAGGGGCTGAATTGTGCCGGTTTCGTTATTGATATGCATTAAGCTAATCAGAATGGTCTCTTTCCTGATCAGGGCTTTAAGATCATCAGGGTTGACGGCTCCCTGACTATTTACCGGCAAGTAGCTGACTTCAAAACCATATTTTTCAAGGAAACGGAAGCTGTTTAATACTGAAGGGTGTTCGATAACGCTGGTGATAAGGTGTGAGCCCCGGCGCCGGTGACGGAATGCGGCTCCTTTTATGGCCAGGTTGTTGGCCTCGGTTCCTCCGGAAGTAAAAATAATTTCATTCTCCCTGCCTCCAAATACAACCGCGATCTGCCGGCGGGCTTCCCGGATTATTTTTTCCGCTTCCAGGCCCATGTCATGAAGCGACGAAGGGTTTCCGTAAATTTCACTTTGAACCCTGCTGGTCAGTTTGTTCACTTCCGGGTAGGGCCGTGTAGATGCACTGTTGTCCAGGTAAATTTCGGCCAAAGAGAAACCCTCCAAAAAAATCAAATAAAAAACCCGGGTTTCCCCGGGTTTTTAGAATCTGCTTTATTTAAACTGATACAACTTCTTTAACGGAATCGACTTCCTGCTTCAGCACTCGCTCAATTCCCTGCTTCAGGGTTATCTGAGACATGGGGCAACCGCCGCAGGCTCCGGTAAGCCGGACCTTGACGATGCCGTCATCGCTTACTTCAACGAGCTCAACATCACCGCCGTCCCTCTGCAGAGCCGGGCGGATTTTATCCAGGGCTTTTTCTACCTGTTCTTTCATGGTTAATATTCCTCCTTCCGGGTATTGATCCTGAGTCTAATTCGATTATACAATATTATACCACAGAAGGTGTTTTTCGTAGACTTGTAAATGAGCCTGCTGTAAAACTACCGGCATAACGGCAGCAGGCTCTGCCCCTTGGTTACATTGACAGGACTTACCGGATCACGGATAATAACCGTAAATACTGCTAGAGGACCCTTTGTTTGTAGATCTTTATTAAGCTTGGATTATAGTGCCAGGTTTATGCAGGAGGTTGGATCTGTGGAAAATGATAATCAATATGATCTGGTCATTATCGGAGGTGGCCCGGCCGGAACTGCGGCTGCTCTCTACGGAGTCAGGGCGGGGCTTACTGCGGTCATAATTGAACAGATGACCCTTGGAGGAGAAATTTGCGCTACCGACAGGCTGGATAATTACCCGGCTATCCCGGACGGAATTTCCGGGGTGGAGTTTGGCCTGCTTTTACAGAAGCAGATGGATAACCTGAAGGTGCCGATTATACCGGCCAGGGTTGAAAAGGTTTTCTTTGAGCCTGACTTGAAAGAGATTACAACTTCAATGGGTATATATAAAGGCAAAACGGTGGTAATTGCCACCGGCACCGAGCCGAATTTACTCGGGATTGAAGGCGAAACAGATCTGCGCGGCCGCGGTGTATCATACTGCGCCACATGCGATGCAGCTTTTTTCCGCGGCAAGACGATCGCTGTTGTCGGTGGTGGAGATGCCGCCCTCGAAGAAACAATCTTTTTATCCCGTTTTGCTGAAAAAATCTATCTGATCCACCGCCGCGACGAATTTCGGGGCTGCAGCTGGCTGCAGGATAAAGTGCTAAAATTGCCCGGGGTCGAAGTGCTCTGGAACACTACTGTCAGCAGGATCGAAGGAGAAAACAAGGTTAGCGCCCTGCAGATTGTCCAGGATGGCGCTGATCGCCGCCTTGAGGTTGATGGAATATTTATTTACGCCGGACGCCTCCCCAACACCGGCTTTCTGGAAGGCGTAGAATATGAACAGGATGAAAGAGGCTTTATCATTACCAACGAGAAGATGGAAACCTCCCTCGAAGGAGTCTACGCAGCCGGTGATGTCCGAAATAAGTTCCTCCGGCAGGTGGTTACTGCTGCCGCCGATGGCGCTATTGCCGCAACAGCGGCTGCACAATACATTTTTTAATAGAGATTGGAGTTACTCATGGATATTAGTTACTGGGAAATAGCTCTCAGGCTTTTTTTAGCAGTATTTCTCGGCGGTATGATCGGCTTTGAACGTGAAAGCCACAACCGCCCGGCCGGCTTCAGGACCCATATCCTGGTTTGCGTAGGTTCGGCCCTGATTATGATGGTCTCTGCCTATGGCTTTACCGGTCAAATTGGCGAAGGATTTATAGCAGATCCCGGGCGAATTGCCGCAGGAGTGGTTACCGGAATCGGTTTTCTCGGCGCCGGCACGATCCTGCAGCAGCGGGGCAGTATACGCGGCCTTACTACAGCAGCGACTATCTGGGTTGTCTCTGGGGTTGGCCTGGCTGTCGGTGTCGGTTTTTACCTCGGCTCAATTATTACCGCTGCATTTGTTTTAATTAGCCTGCTCCTGCTCAGGAGGGCTGAGCGACACTTCTTTGCCAGGAGACGCTTGAAAAGCCTGCGGGTCAGGGCTGTTGACCAGCCCGGTTTGCTTGGCCGGGTCGGAGCAACTTTAGGGGACATGGCGGTCAGTATCCGGAAAAGCGAAATCAGTGAACCTGAACGCGATGGAAAAACCGGTAAAGATCATATCGAGATTGAGTTTTTGGTGGAAGTGCCTGCGGACCTGGATTTTAAAAAACTAATTAATCAATTATACGATCTAAAAGGGATCACTGAGGTATCCTGGCAAAATGAGGTTGTAGGAAAAGATCATTCCCCGGAAAATGTAGAATCACCGGTCGACAAACTGTTGAATAATGAATAATATGTGAGAATCGGAGTAATACGGCGTTATCCTGACTAATTCAGCATAAAACTGCAGTTTAATGCCTACAATAACCCCTCATCGCGATTATAGCACTTGCTTATTTAGACCAGGATCAGTTATTATTAATAAAGGTCAGAGATGGTCAGACATTTCAAGAAAGGCCAGGACCTTATGCCCAACCTTACTGATTACATTGAGGAATACCTGAAGAGATTACTGGCATTGAGCACAAATGATTACATTGAAATAAAGCGCCGCGAGTTGGCTGGAAAATTTGCCTGCGTTCCGTCTCAGATAAACTATGTGCTTGAACGCCGTTTTTCTTTGGAAAGGGGTTACCTGGTTGAAAGCAGGCGCGGAGGCGGGGGCTGTATCCGCATATACCGCATCGATCCGGTTCAGTTCAAAGCCTGGCGTGAGCTGATCGGAAAAACCCGCGAGGAAAAGTTTGAGACAAAGAAAATAAAACAGCTGTTGGAAAGAATGTGTGAGGCAAAATTAATTTCAAAGCGTGAATGCTGCATCCTTGAAGCAATTATTCAGGAAGAAATATATGCAGCTTCGGGGTTATGCAAATCAGAATACGGCAAACTGCAGAGCAGGCTGTTCAGCGAGGCGCTTGAAGAGCTTCTGAAAACCGGTTACTAAAGACTGTCGGGAGTGTTGATTAATGTTGTGCCAGGAGTGCCGCCGCAATGAAGCGAATATTCATATTGTAAAAAATGTGAACGGCAGGCAATCGGAACTGAATTTATGTGAAGACTGTGCCCGTAAAAAAGAAGAACTTGATTTTTCTATCGAGTCTCAGTTTTCATTGCATAAACTTTTTACAAGTATGCTCAATCAGGCTGCGGCCGGCAGCCGGAAAACTAAACCGGGCAGCGATACTAAATGTTCCAGCTGCAATCTTACTTTAGCCCAGTTCAGCCAAATCGGACGGCTCGGCTGCAGCGACTGTGTCAATGCATTTGAAGAAAAGCTTAAACCACTATTGCGCCGTATTCATACAGGCTGCACTCATACCGGAAAAGTACCGGCCAGATTTCGGAACAGGGTAAATAAATTACGTGAACTGGATCAGTTGAAAGAAGAGTTAGGGAATCAGGTTCAAAATGAAAAATTTGAAGAAGCCGCCCTTTTACGCGATCGGATCAGGGCAATGGAAAAAGAAATTCATTTAGATAAAAGCAATAAGGGAGATCTTTAGTGAAACAGATCGAGTTTAGCCTGAGCCGCTGGATGGAAGGCAGCGGCCCGGAAACTGAAATAGTGATCAGTTCAAGGGTCCGGGCAGCCCGAAATATCAGGGGACATTCGTTCCCATGCCTTGCTTCTGAAGAAGGAACAAAGGCTGTGCTTGAAATAATTGGCGTCGCTTCATCGGAAAAACCGGATTTCAGCGATTTTATTTACACACCGATGAATGACCTCTCGGCCATAGAAAAACAGGCCCTGGTTGAAAAACACCTGATCAGCCCGTTTCTGGCGGAAGAGTCAAAAAACGGCGCTTTGATGCTGCGTGGCGATGAAGCAGTAGGGATTATGATCAATGAAGAAGATCACCTGCGTATCCAGACTATTTTACCCGGGCTGCAATTGGAAGAAGCCTGGCAGGAAACCGGCCGTTATGATGATGTCCTGGAAAGTGAGCTCGATTACGCGTTTGATGACCGCTATGGTTACCTGACTGCGTGTCCGACTAATTTGGGAACCGGATTAAGGGTATCCGTGATGCTGCACCTGCCGGCTTTAATTATGACCAGGCAGATCAACCGCTTTCTGGGTGCGCTTTCACAGGTCGGTTTAACCATCCGGGGCCTTTACGGTGAAGGAACTGAAATAATCGGTAACCTGGTCCAGGTATCGAATCAGGCGACCCTCGGTCAGACTGAAGAAGAAATTATCAGCAACCTGCAAAGTGTCATTCAGCAGGTAATCGAGCAGGAACAAAATGCCCGTCAGGCGATGTTGGATAAAAAAAGGGCTGAGTTAGCTGATCAGGCATGGCGCGCCCTGGGACTGCTCAGGCATGCCCGGGTTATGAGTTCGCAGGAAGCCATGCATTTAATATCCGACCTGCGTCTCGGTTACGACCTCGGGCTGGTTAAAGAGGTCGATCATAAATTATTGAACGAACTTTTAGTCCTAATTCGGCCGGGCTGCCTGCAGCTTCTGGCTGGGAGAGAGCTTAACGACAGAGAAAGAAACCTGGAGAGGCCGGTCCGGATTAAAGAAACCCTGGACCGCTACCTGGAGCATAATGATGCAGATTAAAACGACGCGGGGACGGTGGAGTTGTCAACTTTTTTTGTTACAATATAGATAAATACAGACATACTTGTAAATAAGACAACCGGCAGATTTATCTGCTGGTCAGGCATAAGTTGACAACTCCGCCGTCCCCGTGTAGATGGATATTGCTGAGGACGATATTAATAAGAAGAGGTGAACCAGATGTTCATGTTTGGACGTTTTACTGAAAGAGCACAGCAGGTTCTGGTCTTAGCTCAGGAAGAGGCCAAGCGGTTGAACCATAACTTTATTGGCACCGAACACCTGCTTTTAGGACTGGTCCGTGAAGGTTCGGGCATTGCCGCCCGGGCCCTGCAGAATATGTCGATAGATTTGAACAGTGTCCGCCAGGAAGTAGAAAGAATAACCCCGAAAGGTGAGAAAGTATCCCAGCAGGGGATCAGCTATACTCCCCGGGCCAAGAGGGTTGTAGAACTGGCTATTGAAGAGAGCCAGAATATGGGGCACAACTATGTCGGAACTGAACACCTGATGCTTGGATTGGTCAGGGAAGGTGAAGGCATTGCCGCCCAGGTGCTTTCCAATATGGGAATTGATCTCAAGAGAGCCCGGAAAGAGGTTATTCAGCTCTTAGGCGGTGAAGAAGGCGGTGCCAGGGCATCCGAAGGGGAAAAAGCAGGACCTCAAACCCCTACAGTTGATACTTTTGGCCGTGATTTGACCAAACTGTCTAAAGAGGGCAAACTTGATCCGGTAATCGGACGTGAAAAAGAAATTGAAAGAGTCATCCAGATCCTCAGCAGGAGGACCAAAAACAATCCCGTCCTGATTGGTGAACCGGGAGTTGGAAAAACTGCTATCGCCGAAGGTTTGGCCCAGCGGATTATCGAAGGAAAAGTTCCCGAGATTCTGCGCGATAAGCGCCTGGTTACGATTGAACTGGCGGCTGTTGTTGCCGGGACCAAATACCGCGGTGAATTTGAAGAGCGCCTGCGCAAGCTGATGAACGAACTGAGGCAGGCCGGTAATGTTATGGTATTCATCGATGAGCTCCATACCCTGATTGGAGCCGGAGCGGCCGAAGGGGCAATCGATGCCTCGAATATTCTGAAGCCGGCTTTGGCCAGGGGAGAGATGCAGTGTATCGGTGCAACCACCCTTGATGAGTATCGTAAATACATTGAAAAAGACCCGGCCCTGGAAAGAAGATTCCAGCAAATCATGGTTGGAGAGCCGACTAAGGAAGAGAGCATCGCTATTCTGAAAGGGCTGCGCGATCGTTACGAAGCCCACCATAAGGTGAAGATTACCGACGAAGCAGTTGAAGCGGCTGTAAAATTGGGTGATCGCTATATCTCGGACCGTTTCCTGCCCGACAAGGCAATCGATTTAATCGACGAGGCTGCCTCGCGGGTGAGGATCCGCAACTACACTGTGCCACCCGACTTGAAAGAAGTCGAAGATAAGCTCTACAGTTTGCGGACAGAGAAAGAATCATCGGTACGCAACCAGGAGTTTGAAAAGGCGGCGAAGCTTCGTGATGAGGAGCATAAACTGAAAGAAGATCTTGAAGAACAGAAAAAAGAATGGGAGCAAAAGGTAGGAGCTTCTGACCTGTCGCTGGTGACGGAAGAAGATGTTGCCTATATCGTTTCCAGCTGGACCGGTGTTCCGGTCAAGCGCCTGGCTGAAGAAGAATCAGTGCGCCTGCTTAAACTGGAAGAGATCCTGCATAACCGGATTATCGGTCAGGACGAAGCAGTTCGTTCGGTTGCACGCGCCGTCCGCCGCGCCCGGGCAGGTTTGAAAGACCCGAAAAGGCCAATCGGTTCATTTATCTTTCTTGGTCCGACAGGCGTCGGCAAAACCGAGTTGGGGCGGGCCCTGGCTGAGGCTCTATTCGGAGACGAAAATGCAGTGATCCGCCTCGACATGTCGGAGTACATGGAGAAGCATACTGCAGCCCGTTTAATTGGAGCACCTCCGGGTTATATCGGCTACGATGAAGGCGGCCAGCTGACGGAAAAGGTTCGCCGTTCTCCGTACTCGGTTATTCTGCTCGATGAAATCGAGAAGGCGCATCCGGATGTTTTCAACGTCCTGCTGCAGATCCTGGAAGACGGGCGCCTGACTGACGGCAAGGGCCGTACAGTGGATTTCCGCAACACCGTGGTCATAATGACCTCGAACGTTGGCGCCAACTTCCTGAATACATCAACGGTCGGCTTCGGAGCAACCAGTGAAGATGCCGATTACGAGAAGATGAAAGAACGGGTTATGGATGAACTGAAGCGGACTTTCCGTCCGGAGTTCATTAACCGGGTCGATGACCTGATTGTTTTCCACTCTCTCAGTGAAGAGCATATCAGGCAGATTGTCGATATCATGCTCGATGAGCTGAACAGGCGAATAGAAGAGTATGACCTTCACGTCGAGGTTTCCGATGATGTCAAAGGCAGACTGCTTAAAGAGGGCTTCGATCCGACCTACGGCGCCCGGCCTCTCAGGCGCGTGATCCAGCGCCGTCTCGAAGACGGTATTTCGGAGGAACTGCTGCAGGGTAAAATAGCCCCCGGTGACACGGTTGCTGTCAATGTAGACGAGGAAGAAGGTTTTACTTTCAGTAAGAAGTAAACGGTCAAAGCCCTCCCCTAGCGGGGAGGGCTTTGTGTAAATATTATGAAACGTCCAACTTTAAGAGTTGTAAAGGAATTTTAGGCAGTATTGTCGAATAGAGCAAGATAAATAAACAGGGGTATATTTTTTTGCCCTGTTATGAGGTGTCATTTTTGAAAATTGCTGTTTCCGGCAAGGGCGGCGCCGGTAAATCTACGGTGTCTGCGCAGTTGGTACGCTGTTTTACCCTCAATGAAATGCCGGTTTTCGCAGTTGATGCCGACCCCGATGCCAATTTGGGGCTTGTATTGGGCCTGGACCCTGATAAACTCGAAAACCTGCGCCCCCTGATTGAACTGCAGGATGTAATCGAGGCCAAGAATGCCGGGGGCGGTACTCTGGTTGATCTTAACCCCGATGTAGATGATGTTCTCGAAAATTACACCCTGCGTGAAGGGTTACTCAGATTCCTGAAAATGGGCTCTGTCAAACAGGGCGGTTCAGCCTGCTACTGTAAAGAAAACTCGTTTCTTAATGCTGTATTGACGGCGATGTTGTTCGAACGTAGCGAACCGGTCGTTCTCGATATGAGCGCCGGCATTGAACACCTTACCCGCGGTACTGCCCGTGGGGTTAAAGTGATGCTGGTGGTTGTCGAACCGACCCGGGCCGGTGTAGCTACGGCAAAAGCTGTCGATCGACTTTCAAACGACCTGAAAATCGAACAGGTTTATTTTATCGGTAACAAGATTCGCAGTGATGAGGATCGTGCTTACCTTGAATCTTCACTGCCGCCGGAAAGGTTCGCCGGCATGCTTCCCTTTTCCGAGCAGGTTTTGGAAAAAGCCCGCCGTGGTGAGCCCCTGGTATCTAAACTCGATGATTTACTACCCGGCCTGGAGAAAATATATGAAATGGTTTGCAGGAGGTGAGTTGGCCGGCAACTCTGCTTTAATGCTTTAACTATTTAAACTTGATTTCTTAAAATATCAAGGGGACAGGTCAGATTTACCGTTAACATGCTTATTTCACAAATCAAAAGGAGGTAAAACCAGAGAATGTCCGAAGAGAAGAAAAAAGTTGACAACCGAAGGACAGTTGATCCGGCGGCACTGGCAGTTATCGATGTAAATACGGGTAACGGCCAGGTAGAGACCGCTTACGAACGTTACGTGAAGATGCAACCGCAATGCAACTTCGGGCGCACCGGCGTCTGCTGCCGGATTTGTCTGCAGGGACCCTGCCGGATAACCAAGAAGGCATCGAAAGGAATTTGCGGTGCACATGGTTACTCTATTGTCGCCCGTAACCTGATTCGAGCCATCAGCGGTGGAACAGGAGCCCATGCCGACCACAGTCGCCACATGCTCTATGCCTTGATGGAAGTACTTGAAGGAAAAGCACCCGACTACAGTGTCGAAGATCCTGATAAGCTGAGGAGGGTTGCCGAAAGACTGGGGATTGCCACTGACGGAAAAGAAGACAACGAGCTGCTCGAATCTGTTCTCCAGCAGGCGATATCCGATTTTTCGAAGATTACGTCCGAGCCATGTAAGTGGTTGGAGACCACAGTGGTGCCGGAGCGGATGGAAAAGTTTGATGCCTGTAATATCCAGCCCCGTTCCGTGCACACTACCATATCTGAAACCATGGGTCAGACCCACATGGGAGTCGATGCCGATCCGGTTAACCTGATATTCCAGGGGTTGAAAACATCCCTCTGCGACTATATCTGTATGCATATTGGTACCGACCTTTCCGATATCCTTTTCGGGACACCGAAACCGGTCACAACAGAAGCGAACTTCGGCGTGATTGATCCTGAGATGGTTAATATTGCCGTGCACGGCCATAACCCGCTCCTGAGCGAAATGATTGTGCGCGTTGCCCGCGAGATGAAGCCGGAAGCGGAAGCAGCCGGGGCCAAGGGTGTCAAATGCATGGGAATCTGCTGTACCGGTAACGAGGTACTGATGCGCCAGGATATTCCGGTATTGACCAACTTCCTCTCGCAGGAATTGCCGATTATGACCGGTGGCATCGATGCAATGGTAGTCGACGTGCAGTGCATCATGCCCGGTATTAAGGCGGTATCCGAGTGTTACCATACCCGGATTATTACCACGATGTCTCACTCGAAGATTCCCGGCTCATACCACATCGATTTTTCGGAAGAGCATGCCATGGAAAAAGCACGGGAAGTTATCAACCTGGCGATCGAAGCTTATAAAGAACGTGAAGGGAAAGTCTGTGACATTCCCGATATCAAGCACAAGGTGATTGCCGGTTTCAGCATGGAAGCAATGGAAGAAGTGCTCGGTGCCGTCAACCCTGATGAGCCGATCAAAGTAGTTACCGATGCTATCGAATCCGGGCAGCTGCGCGGCGTAGTTCTATTCGCCGGCTGCAATAACCTGCGCGTGCCTCATGACGGCAGCCACGCTCATATTATTCAGGAAATGGCCAAAAACAATGTTTTAATGGTCGCAACCGGCTGTGCTGCCGGAAGCGCCGCCAAGCTTGGCCTGATGAACGATGAAGCGGTGGAAAAATATGCCGGTGAAGGCTTGAAAGAGTTCATCCACATGCTGAACGATGCAAATAAGGATCGGCTGAAAGACAAGCTGCCCCTGATATTCCACATGGGCTCCTGTGTCGACAATTCACGGGCCTATGATTTTACCACAGCTCTTGCCCGCCAGTGGGGCGTCGATACTCCGAAAGTTCCGTTCGTTGCCTCCGCACCGGAAGCGATGAGTGAAAAAGCCGTATCAATCGGCAGCTGGTGTGTTACCCTCGGCGTTCCAACTCACGTTGGAGTCGTTCCCGAGGTTACTGGAAGCGCTTTGGTCGACGGCATTGCTTTGCAGATTGCCGAAGACGTTTACGGCGGATATTTTATCTGGGAAGAAGATCCCCAAAAAGCTTCTGAGAAGATACTCGCCGCGCTTGACGAGCGCTCCTGGAAACTGAAGGTGCACAAGCAGACTGCTGAAAAATACGAAACTGAACTGACTAAAGGATGGTAAATAACCCGCTGAAAAGGAGGCACGAACAATGAGTGAAGGTGTTCTCACCAGAGACTGGAAAGAATCGTTTGATGAAATATACGACGGCGCGGTAGACGAATCGAACCCGCCGATTAAACTGTTTGAAAAAGCATATGACGGAGCGGTGATCGCAACCAGCTATGCCGAGATCCTGTTGAACCAGGCAATCAGGCGTTTTGGGCCCGACAAAAAAGTCGGTTATCCCGATACAGGTTACTACCTTCCCGTAATCAGGGCTTTGAGCGGTGAGGCAGTTGAAAAACTGGGCGATCTGCCCCCGATCCTCAATCGTATGCGCAACCAGATTCATGAGGAACTGAATTTTGAAAATGCCCGCCTCTGCGGGGAAGCGGCCGCTTACTCGGCCGAAATCATTGAAGCCCTGCGCTACCTCGATGGGGCCAGGCCTCATGTTGATCCCTGGACCGGATTCCTCGGTGACCCGGTAGTCCGCCGTTACGGAATCCTCCTGGTCGACTGGACTATTCCCGGCCAGGCTGTAATTATGGGCAAAGGAAAATCGAGCGAAGATGTCGGTAAACTGGTCATGGACCTGCAGGGCAAAGGCTTTATGATTTTCCTCTGCAACCAGGTTATCGAACAGGCGATCGAGGCCGGCTGTAAACTCGGGATCGATTTTATCGCCTTCCCGATCGGCAACTTTACCCAGGTTATTCATGCCGTTAACTATGCTCTGCGGGCCGGTATCGCTTTCGGCGGTATCCCGCCCGGAGAACGTCAGGATACCCGCGATTACCAGCGCCGCCGCGTGCGCGCCTTTGTGCTGCAGCTGGGCGAAATTGACGAAGTCCAGGTTGCAGCTCATTTTGCGGCCATCTTCCTCGGCTTCCCGGTCATTACCGACCAGGAGCTTCCCGAAGATGAGCAGATTACAAACTGGTATGTGTCGCACCCCAACTATGAAGACCTGATCCAGGTAGCCATGGAAATACGCGGAATCAAGCTGAAGATCCTGGATATCCCCATTCCGATTACCGTCGGCCCCGCTTTCGAGGGTGAGGTTATCCGTAAAGGAGATATGCACGTTGAGTTTGGTGGTGGCCGAACCACTGCTTTTGAGCTGGTTGAGATGGTTGATGAAGACCAGATCGAAGACGGTAAAATTGAAGTCGTTGGCCCTGAGATAGACGATGTTGAAGAGGGCAGTTCCCTGCCCCTGGGTCTTATGGTTAAGATCTTCGGCCGTAAGATGCAGGAAGACTTTGAAGGGGTTCTCGAACGCCGTCTGCACTACCTGATCAACTACGGTGAAGGTCTCTGGCATATGGCCCAGCGTGATACAATCTGGATGAGAATCAGCAAAGATGCCGCTGCCAAGGGTTTCAAAATCAGGGACTACGGCGAGCTGCTCGTGGCCAAGTTCAAGGATGAATTCCCTTCTATTGTCGACCGCGTCCAGGTTACGCTGATTACAGACGCTGAGAAGGTAGAAGAAGAGCTGGAGAGGGCCAGGACATTTTACAGCGCCCGTGATGAACGTTTAAAAGGTCTTACCGATGAGTCTGTAGAAGAGTTCTACTCCTGTATACTCTGCCAGTCATTTGCCCCAAACCACTGCTGCGTGGTAACCCCGGAACGTCTGGGACTCTGCGGTGCGGTAAGCTGGCTCGACGGCAAAGCTGCATATGAAATCGACCCAACAGGGCCGAACCGCCCGATTCAAAAAGAAGGCCTGCAGGACGAAGAAAAAGGCATCTGGGCATCAGTTAACGAATATGTCTACAACAATACAAACCGGACTATTGAAGAGTGCTCGATGTACAGCTTCATGGACCGCCCGATGACCTCCTGCGGTTGTTTCGAGTGTATTATGGCTATCCTGCCCGAAGCAAACGGGGTTATGATAACCACGCGTGAATACAGCGGAGACACCCCGGTCGGAATGACCTTTTCTACCCTGGCCGGTTCCGTGGGCGGAGGGATCCAGACCCCCGGATTTATGGGCCACGGGCGAGCCTACGTCTTAAGTAAGAAGTTCATCAGCGCCGACGGCGGCCTGGGCCGCCTGGTCTGGATGCCCAAGGAGCTAAAAGATTCCCTGGGTGATGAGCTCCGTAAGCGGGCCGAAGAAGAAGGCCTCGGTTCAGATTTCATCGATAAGGTTGCCGATGAAACTGTAGGCTGTACCGCCGAGGAGATCCTTCCCTTCCTTGAGGAAAAGGGTCACCCGGCGTTAACCATGGACCCGCTGATGTAAATGGAACAAGGACTCAAAGCTTCGGTGGAGGCGACAATGATACCGAAGCCTTTTCCTGTATAAACATAAGAAAGGAGTAGATAGTCAATGGGTTTAACCGGTTTAGAGATCTATAAGCATTTACCCAAGACCAACTGTAAAGACTGCGGATCGCCGACCTGCCTGGCCTTCGCCATGGCCCTGGCCAGCGGCAAAGCTTCGCTTGATGCCTGTCCGCACGTTACCGATGAGGCCAAGGAGGCTCTTGATTCAGCGTCTGCACCTCCAATCAAGATGGTCAAGGTCGGCACCGGAGACCATGTTGTTGAACTGGGGGAAGAGACCGAAATATTCCGTCATGATAAGCGCTTTTTCCATCCTACCGGCGTTGCCGTGCTGATCAGTGATTCTGAAGATGCCGCCGTCAAAGCTGAAGCTTTTGACGCTCTTGAATTTCACCGTGTTGGTATGGATTATGTTACCGATATGGTAGCCGTAAAATGTGATTCCGGTGATGCGGAAAAGTTTAAAGCGGCTGTTGAAGCTGTAGCAGCTAAGACCCAAAAGGCAATGATATTAATTTGTGAAGATCCGTCCGTTATGGAGGCGGCTCTCGATGTGGCAGCAGATCGCAAGCCGCTGGTTCATGCCGCAACTGCCGACAACTATGAAAAGATGGC
>SKPH01000031.1 GCA_007119615.1 Syntrophomonadaceae bacterium
ACCTGGTTTCCGATCTTGATCCTGAAGAAGCCCGATTACTGGGCTTTATCCCCGCTTCTTCACTTGAAGATGCCATATCTGAAGTTTACCGGGATCAGAAAGACCTGTTAACCTACATTATACCCAGGGGGGCGCTTGTTGTTCCGAAGCATAAAAGAAATTAGTGTTATCTAATACGAGGCAGAGCGTCTGTCCCGGTTCAGGGGTTATTTATTTTCAAGGACATGACCCAGCCTGCTGTTGTGCAGGCTGGTTTTAACCTGGATGCTCAGAAAGACAGCCAGGGCGACCTTAAATAAGTCGGGGATCAGGAAAGGGATAATTCCCGAGAGCATAACCTGGATAAAGGTGTAACGCATCATCAAACCGAGCTGAATTCCCCCAAACGAGTAGATTATTCCCAGGGCGATGAGCATGGCGCCGGTAGTTCTGTATACCGTGGGCCGGCCCGGCTGTTCCAGGATCCAGCCGGCCAGGTAAACGGCGGGAATAAATCCGATAAGATACCCTCCTGTTGGGCCTGCAAGCATATACAATCCACCACGGGCCAGCGAGAAGACGGGTGCGCCGGCGGCGCCGAGGAGAAGGTAAGCTATAATTGACAGGGTTCCGGCCCTGCTGCCCAGAAACGAGGCTGCAAGCAATACTCCAACCACCTGCCCGGTCAGGGGAACGGGGCTGAAAGGCAATGGAATGGCAACCTGGGCAAGAACTGCAATCAGGGCTGTAAACAGCGCACTTAGAGTTAGTTTACGTATCTGCAGATTATTTGCCCCTTCCCTGATTTAAATAAGTTCACCATAATTAACCGTATGAATTTTCCCTTGTTCATCCTGCAGCAGCAGCTCTCCGTGCTTTGACAGGTCTAAAGCTTTACCGCGCATGGTGCCCCCGGTCCAACTCAGGGTAACATCCTGCCCCAGGGTAGAACTATGTTTTTTCCACAGTTTTTGAAAGGGAGGGAACCCTTCTGAAAAGAATAGCCGGTACGCTTTTTCAAGGGTTTCTTTTATTGCTAAAAAGAGTTCAGTTCTATTATAGAAATTTCCTGATTCCAGAGCCAGCGATGTAGCCCGGAGCCTAAGTTCCCCCGGAAAATCTATTTCCTGTTGATTTATATTCAGGCCGATACCGGTAACCAGGTAACCGGGCCGATCCGGAATTCCAATAATTTCAGTTAGGGTGCCGCCTATTTTTTTCCCACTGAGCAGGAGATCATTGGGCCACTTAACCAGCACCGGCAGATTGTGAACTTCTCTAAAATAGTTGGCCAGAACGGCTGCGGTAACCAGGGTGACCGGTGTTATATCTATCCGGTTGGAAATATCCGGGCGTAATAACATTGAAAACCAGAGGCCGGTTCCCCGTGGTGAAAACCAGCTGCGGCCGAGGCGGCCACGCCCTTCCTGCTGTTCCTCGGCTACTGCTGTGCTGAAATTGGGAGCGCCCTCTGCGGCAAGCCTGCGGATAATCAGGTTGGTTGAATCTACTGTGCCAAAGTAATATATATTTTTGCTTTCGAGGTTTTTTAAATCGAGTAAAGCAGGCTTGGTATCCAATCTTTCAAGCTGCTTGCCACTGTTATCGATCAACTCTTTCGGCAATGTTTTTCCAATTTTTTTCACTCTACCACCGACCATAATATTTTGATAGAATAATAAAGGAGCGAAGCGGGATTGTCAACTGAAGTTCCGGAAAGAGCTTGTAATAATCCCGCCGACAAGAAAAAGACGCAGTTTATAAAAACTGCGTCCAGCAATGTATATAAAAAGAGGGGGTCAACTCGACTTCATTATAATCGCCCAATATTACAGGAATATTACAAACAAGTTATTTTTTAATTACATTTCCACGGGGTAATTGTACGGGCAAGTGGTGTTTTAAAAGGATATAATAAATTAAAAACTTTATGGTAAAATGAACCGGACTGCGGAATTATTGCCTGAAGTTTTATTTTATGCGTTTTTTTGTGAAGGTAAAAGCGGGATCCTGAGAGAAGAGTTATCTTTGATTCAGTCCCGGGAACGGTATAACAAGAATTGCCGTTGTGTTTTCGCTGCTGAATGGGAAACAAAAAGGAGGTTAATCAATGTCGGTCGAAGTTAAAGATGGTAAGAAGGAAGACAATATTCTGGTAGCAACTTTAAGCATGATCAAGCAGGCAGTTGATCTTGCAGGCTTATCTCTCGAGGTTTATGAGCATTTAAGAACACCGATGCGATTTGTTGAGGTTGCTGTTCCGGTGGAAATGGAGGACGGGAGTACGAGGGTTTTCACCGGTTACCGTTGTCAGCACAACAATGTTTTCGGCCCATACAAGGGCGGCCTGCGTTATCATCCGGATGTTACAACCGACAGTATCAAGGCTCTGTCGATGTGGATGACCCTGAAATGTTCACTGGTGGGAGTGCCGTTCGGTGGCGGCAAGGGAGCGATAGTTTGTGATTCGCAAAATATGACTCACAAAGAACGTGAAAGGATGACCCGTGGTTATGTCCGCGCTCTCGGTTCTATCCTCGGGCCTGAAACAGACATTCCCGCACCGGATGTTTTTACCGATTCACAGGTTATGGCCTGGATCGCTGATGAATACAGCAGCATCATGCGTGAACCGTCATTCGGCGTTGTTACCGGTAAACCTCTGGCCGTGGGCGGATGTGTCGGCAGGAACGAAGCAACCGGGCGGGGCTGCTATTTTGTAGCCAAAGAGGCGGCACAGGCATTCAAGATTCCATTTGAAAAAGCCCGCATTGCTATCCAGGGTTTTGGTAATGTCGGCAGCAATGCCGCATTACTGTTTGCTGAAAAAGGCTGCCCTGTAATTGCGGTCAGCGATATCAGCGGCGGTGTGTACAACAAAGAAGGCCTCGATATTCTAAAATTGATCGACCATGTGGAGAGAACCGGTTATGTTAAAGGTTTTCCCGGGGCTGGTGCCATTAGCAACGAGGAACTTTTGGCTGTCGAATGCGATATCCTGATCCCGGCCGCTCTCGAAAATCAGATCACAGGCAAAAATGCCAACGATGTCAGGGCAAAAATTGTTGTAGAGGCAGCCAACGGCCCGACGACTCCCGAAGCGGATCAGATCCTCAAAGAGAACGATATCCTGGTTGTTCCCGATATACTTGCCAACAGTGGAGGGGTCACCGTCTCATATTTTGAATGGGTCCAGAATAACTATGGTTTCCGCTGGGACCTTGCTACTGTAAACAGGCGGCTCGAAGAAAAGATGGTTGAAGCTTTTAATATGGTTTACAGTTTTTACTGTGAAAAATGTATCGGTTCGGATATGCGTACCGGAGCATACATGTATTCTATCCAGCGTCTGGCGGAAGCAATGCACTACCGCGGATGGCTGCGTAATGGGACTCACCGGCAGTAATCCCGTGTCTCAAGGGCGGGCAAAAATTCGGAAGTTTTCCCGCCATATGCTATAATAGTGAAGAATTAAAATATTTTATAAAAATTACGGTTATTTACTGTCACTTTCAGTAGGTTGAAGTTTAAAATCATAAATGGTTGTTAATTCGATTACCAGAGGGGGAGATTTACACTTTGGCGCAGGCTAAAAGAAGCAGCTCGAATGCCGATCTATTAATTAACCGTGATTGGTGCAAGGGATGCGGTATCTGTATAGCTTTCTGTCCCAGGGAAGCTCTTTTTATGGATGAATATAATAAAGCGGAAAAGGATCTGGATAAGTGCACTTCATGTGGCGTTTGTGAAACATTCTGCCCTGATTTTGCAATTGCAGTGATTAAGAGGAGGCTGCCAACGAATGCCGGAAACCAAACCGGTTCTGATGCAAGGCAATGAAGCCTGTGCCGTAGGAGCGATTAGCGCGGGCGTCCGATTTTATGCCGGTTACCCTATAACACCCTCAACAGAAGTTGCAGAACAAATGGCCGCCAGGCTGCCTGATATCGGCGGAGTTTTTATACAGATGGAAGACGAAATAGCCAGTATGGCTGCCGTGATTGGCGCATCCATCGGCGGCATGCGAACCCTGACCGCTACCAGCGGACCGGGTTTTTCTCTGAAGCAGGAAAATCTCGGCTACGCAATTATGGCTGAAATACCCTGCGTAGTCGTAAATGTTCAGCGTATGGGCCCCAGCACAGGGGTTCCAACCGCTCCTGCACAGGGAGATGTAATGCAGGCACGCTGGGGAACGCATGGTGATCATCCGATCATTGTATTTTCACCGGCCTCGGTTTATGAAACTTACTATCTCACCATAGCCGCTGTTAACCTTAGCCAGAAGTTAAGGCAGCCTGTGATTCTTTTACTCGATGAAGTAATCGGGCATATGCGGGAAAAAGTGGAGATACCTGAAGCAGGCAAACTAATCGTGGAAAAATCCAGCGATAAAGTTCCTTCAGACTGGAAACCGTACGATGAAAAAGGGCTTACTCCCCTGGTGCCGTTTGGGTTTGGGCATTACTACCATGTTACGGGCCTTTTCCATGATCAGTATGGTTTCCCCACCGGCGATCCGCCTCAGGTTGAGCGGGCCCTCGACCGCCTTCACAATAAACTGGAAAAATATCGGGATGAAATTGTCCTGACAAACTATATCGGACACAAAGAGCCCAGGGTGGCTATTGTCACTTACGGCTGTGTAGTCCGTTCGGCCCGGGCGGTAGTTAAAAAGGCGTACTGGCAAAATCGTCTACCTGTTGGGCTTTTAAGCCTGCAAACAATCTGGCCCTTCCCCGACAGAGAGATAGAAGCGCTCGCTAAACAGGTCGATGTAATTCTGGTTCCTGAAATGAACAGGGGCCAGCTTGTTGGTGAGGTTGAACGCTACGCCAGGGGCGAGGCAAAAGTTATCCCTGTCAATCGTTACGATGGAGAGATGATCAGTCCCGATCAAATTTCCGAAGCATTAGGGAGGTGGCTGTCATAGAACAGTTAACCCAGGATTTTTTAAGAACAAAGAAATTACCCCATATCTGGTGTCCCGGTTGCGGTAATGGCATAGTAACAGCCGCCCTGGTAAGAGCGATCGAGCGGTCCGGTTATGACCAGAAAGATGTGGTTATCGTATCGGGTATCGGCTGTTCTTCAAGAGCGGCAGGTTACCTTAATTTCAATACCCTGCACACTACGCACGGGCGGGCCCTGGCCTTTGCCACCGGCCTGAAGATGGCCCGGCCTGAACTCAAGCTTTTTGTAATTATGGGTGATGGTGACTGCAGCGCTATCGGAGGCAACCATTTTATTCATTCGGCCAGAAGGAATATCGATTTAAATGCTGTAATAGTAAATAATCATATTTACGGTATGACCGGAGGACAGCACTCACCTCTGACTCCTACCGGAAAGAAAGCAACTACCGCGCCGCGGGGAACACTGGAGCGGCCATTTGACCTGCTGGAACTGGCCAGGGGGGCAGGAGCGACATTTGGGGCCAAAGGTATCGCCGCCCAACCCCGCCAACTTGAGCAGTTGATCCTCAGGGGAGCGAACCATCGGGGTTTTTCTGTTGTTGAAGCGCTTTCTCCATGCCCGATTGCCTATGGAAGGCGCAATAAGTTAGGCGGGGCGGTGGAAATGCTGCGGGATATGAAAGAAAACAGTATCTCGGTTGAGCGTGCTGCGAACATGGAAGAAACGGAGCTGGTGGATAAAACCATAACCGGTGTTCTCTTCTCTATCGATGCTCCGGAATATGCCGAGGAATACTACCGTTCAATAGGTAAAGAAATCGGCTAAAAGCGGGGGGTATTGCTTTGGAAAACAGGCAGGAAATTTTGCTGACCGGTGCCGGAGGCCAGGGTTTAATCCTTGCGTCAATTGTGCTGGCGGAAGCTGCGGTTAATGATAACAAAAACGTGGTCCAGACTCAATCCTACGGACCTGAAGCCAGGGGCGGAGCAAGTATGGCGGGAGTGATCATCGATATAGACACCATTGAATACCCCAAAGTAACCAGGCCCAATGTCTTGCTTTGCATGAATCAGGCTTCTTTTAATAAGTATTTACCCCGGGTTGAACCTTCTTGTACAATTATAGTGGACTCAAGCTTTGTAAGCGGTTCATACAGTGAAGAATACAAGGTTCAGGCCTTTCCGATAACCCGCACCGCCAAAGAAAAAATAGGGCGGGAAGTTGTGGCCAATATGTTAGCCTTGGGTGTTATTAATGCTGCTACTGGATTAATTAACAAGCATATATTCAGGGAAAGCGTTTTCAGGATGGCTCCCAAGGGAAGTGGTGAACTCAATCAGCAGGCTTTTGATATGGGCTACCAGCTGTATGAGGAAGGCCAGGGGCAGGGTATCGGAATATCTGCTCAAACCCCTCAATAAAAGAGTTATCCTTGTCGTTACAGTCACTGTAATTGCCACAGAACTTTTCATTGTAACCGACATTGGACCATTTCGTTTTTCCATCGGTACGGTTGTCTTTGTTTATGCTATTCTCAGCCTTAATCATCTGCTTATCATCCCCACCGCAATCCTTGTGGCAGTTGCTACCCTGCTTTTAAGGGTAGGTTTCGATTACTTCTTCTGGCTGCCGAACGATTATTTTGCTTTCATGATCGCTCACCAATACTCAGGGGTTATATACTTTTTGCTGTTATCGATCCTACTTAAACTGGGAGGGATCAGGAAAGAGGCCCGCAAATTTTCGGCTCCACTGGTACTCTATTTAGGCGGGTCCGTGGCAGTTTCGAATTTTGCTGAAGCCCTGGTCAGGGTTCCTTATCATGAGATTATTGCTGTCGACAACATTATTATCTTGATCCTGATGTCTTCCGTCCAGGTTTTTTTGGTAATCAGCCTGGTTAATATCAGCCAGTTCCAGAAAACGCTGGTTCTCGATGAACAGCAAAAAGTAAGTTATGAAAAAATGCTGATCGTAGCCTCTGAGCTCTATGATGAGCTTTTTTATATGCAAAAATCAATGGAAAACATAGAAAATATTATGGCAAAGAGCTATAATTTGCATAAGCAATTGAAAGAGTTGAAATTGGCGGATCGTTCTATGGAGAGGTCCGCATTAGAAGTGGCTGAAGAAGTGCACGAGGTTAAAAAGGACACGGTTCGGATTCTGGCCGGATTAGGGGAAGTCCTTAAGATCAAGAAAGAAAAGCCGGTTATGAATCTGTCCGAAATTCTGGATCTTGTTATCAAAACCAACCGCAGTTACAGCCAGAGCCTGGAGAAGATGATCCAGTTTAACCTCGACATCGGGGACGACCTGGAAATAGAGCAGATATATCCCTTGATGGCAATTCTTAACAACCTGGTTTCCAATGCCATTGAGGCAATTTCTGTTGAAGGCTATATCCGCATCAAGGTCAGGCGCCGGGGGAAAGTGCTCAGATTATATATCTGTGATAACGGGGATCCGGTGAGGGAGCGTGACAGGGCCCTGATATTCGAACCCGGGTTCACGACCAAGTTTTCCACGGAAGGAGTTCCATCTACGGGCATCGGCCTTGCTTATGTTAAGGGATTGGTTGAAAATTTCCGGGGCAAAGTAACTTTTAGGGAAACAGAGGCTGAAAAATGTTTTATCATATTAATCCCTGTCTCCAGTCTAACAGGAGGATAATCGATGGAGTTTAGATATTTTATCCTGGATGATGACCTTGCCTGCCGACGTATTCTGGCCCAGATTATTGAAGACGAACAACTTGGGGAAGTGATAGGCGAGCTCCCTGACGGTCACGGTAACGTGGTAGGAACAATTCTTTATCATCAACCCGATATATTGATTATTGATCTATTGATGCCGGGTAAGGATGGGATCGAAATTGTGGAACAGCTCAGAGAAAGAAGTTTCCCGGGCAAGATTATCATGATCTCCCAGGTTGAAAAAAAGGAAATGGTGGCCCAGGCATACGCCGCCGGGATCGAATTCTATATTAACAAGCCGATCAATAAAATTGAGGTCATATCCGTTATAAAAGGTGTTACAGAACGTTTGAGAATGGAGCGTTCTTTTGTTCAGATGCGTGAGTCCATTGCCGCCCTTGATCAAATCGGCAGTTTAAAAAAATCTTCCGGAAGTATCGATACTCACAGCCTTAATCAGGCTGCCATCAAGGAACGGACTCGGGAAACACTGGCCGATCTCGGTTTGATTGGAGAGCCCGGGAGCCATGATCTGTTACAGATTGTTCTTTTCTTAAATACTGTACCCGATATCGAAAAATACCTGGGTGAATACAGGCACTTGAAAGATCTCTACCATGCTGTACAGGAAAAATACCTTCGGGAAGAAGATAAAAAAACAGATGTGCGAGCTATCGAGCAGCGGGTAAGACGGGCCGTTAAGCATGCCATGGACCATGTTGCAGCCCTCGGTATTGAAGACTATAACAGCCCCACTTTTGAAAGATACGGTCCCAAGTATTTTGATTTTGGCGAGCTTCGTCACAAGATGAAGGAAATTGAGCAGGAACAGGAAGCCCCGACAAAAACGCGGGTTAATATTAAGCAGTTTATAAACGCACTCTACTGGGACATAATAAAAAGCCATTAGTGCCCCGGCTGTCCTTTCTTTTTCATACCATGAGCTTGTATTTGACCGAATGCCAAAGTATAATTGTTTAGTATGCGCTTAACACGTCCTAGAAGTTTATTTGAACTTTAACTTTATCCCGAATCTTAGATCCTGATTACCGAAGTTTCCAAAGAGGTGAAAATATGTCTGAATCAATACTGCCCCCTGTCTACGATCCCGGCGTAGTCGAAACCGAGAGATACCGGTTTTGGCTTGACGGTGAATATTTTAAAGCCGCCCGCGACACAGAGCGGACACCTTTTACCATTGTTATCCCTCCTCCGAATGTAACCGGATCCCTGCATATGGGCCATGCTTTAAATAACACGATCCAGGATATTTTAATTCGCTGGAGGCGGATGCAGGGTTACGATGCGCTCTGGCTTCCGGGAACAGACCATGCCGGAATTGCAACTCAGAATGTAGTTGAAAAGCACCTTGCTGAAGAGGGTACAAATATCAGCGAAATGGGCCGCGAAGCTTTCCTGGAAAAGGTGTGGCAGTGGAAAGATACTTACCACGCCCGAATTACCAAGCAGCTTTACAGTCTTGGCGTTTCCTGCGATTGGTCCCGGGAGCGTTTTACCATGGATGAAGGCTGCTCAAGGGCGGTGCGTAAAGTTTTTGTAGATCTTTACAACCGCGGTTTAATCTATCTCGGCGACTACATGATTAACTGGTGTCCGCGTTGTCATACAGCTCTTTCCGATATTGAAGTTGAGCATGAGGACGAAGTTTCATTGATTACCCATATCCGCTATCCCCTGGCGGACGGCACAGGTTCAATTACGGTTGCTACAACCCGGCCGGAAACAATGCTGGGTGACAGTGGGGTTGCGGTGCACCCTGGTGACAAGCGCTATAGTTCACTGATCGGTAAAAAAGTGAACCTTCCGCTTATGAATCGGGAAATTCCTATAGTTGCCGATGAATATGTCGATCCTGAATTTGGCAGCGGTGCAGTCAAGGTTACCCCGGGGCACGATCCCAATGACTTTGCTATCGGCCAGCGCCATAATCTTGAAGTAATTAAAGTAATTGATGAAGATGCTAAAATGACCGAAGCGGCAGGATTTTGCTGTGGCATGGATCGCTACGAGTGCCGAAAAAAAGTTCTGAAGGAACTGCAGGAACAGGATTTAGTAGAGAAAATTGAAGATCATGAGCACTCCCTCGGCCGCTGCCAGCGCTGCAGGACGGTTGTTGAGCCGCTCATTTCAAGGCAGTGGTTTGTCAGGATGAAACCCCTGGCCGAACCGGCCCTGGAGGCTGTTGAAGCCGAAAGAACTATATTTGTGCCGCCCCGTTTTACCCGTATCTATCAGAACTGGGTCGAAAATATTCGGGATTGGTGTATTTCGCGCCAGATCTGGTGGGGTCACCGCATTCCCGCCTGGTATTGTGGCTGTGGTGAAATAATTGTCGACTATACTGATCCTGAAATCTGTCCGGCATGTAAAAGCAGCGACCTGGAGCAGGATCCCGACGTTCTCGACACCTGGTTCAGTTCCGCCCTGTGGCCTTTTTCTACCCTCGGATGGCCGGATGAAACTCCCGATCTGGATCACTTTTACCCGACTTCAGTCCTGGTTACCGCATACGATATAATCTATTTCTGGGTGGCGCGAATGATGTTCATGGGCCTAGAATTTATGAGAGAGGAACCTTTTCATACGGTCTATATCACCGGACTGGTTCGTGACGCTTTCGGCCGTAAAATGAGCAAGTCGCTGGGTAACGGCATTGATCCTCTGGAAGTAATTGAAAACTACGGTGCCGATACCCTGCGTTTTACCCTGGTAACCGGCCAGGCTCCCGGAAATGACCAGCGTTTTCGCCAGGAGAGTGTCGAAGCGGGCCGTAACTTCGCGAACAAGGTCTGGAACGTTTCGCGTTTTGTCCTGATGAATTTAATGGAAGAGAAAGAAACGGAGCCCATTTTTACGCCTTTTAATCCCGCACAACTGCCTGACAGTTTAAATCGGGCTGATCGCTGGATTTTACACCGCTATAATGAAACGATCCTGGGAGCATCTGACCTGCTGGAAGAATATGAGTTGGGTGAAGCAGTGCGGATGATCTATGAGTTTATATGGAGTGATTTTTGTGACTGGTATGTTGAGATGAGCAAGCACTTTTTATATCTGAAAACTGATAACAGTGAAGCGTCTGCCGACAGAGAGCGCACCCGCGGACTGTTGATCTATCTCCTGGATGGCATTATGCGCCTGCTTCACCCCTTTATGCCTTTTATTACAGAGGAAATATGGCAGCAGCTGCCGTACAGAACAGAAGAAGCGCTTGTAGTTGCTGCCTGGCCGCAACCCAGGGAAGATCACACTTTTCCTGAAGAAGCAAATGATATGGCTATACTGCAGGAAGTTGCCAGGGCGATCAGAAATCTGCGCAGCCAGGTTCAGCTCCCCCCCGCCCAAAAAACAGAAGTTATCGTCAGGGCAGAAGGGCGGGTTGCCGATTGCCTCGATCAGGAACGCCATCACCTGAGCAGATTGGCTTCTGCCGAACCCCTAATTATTCAACAGAAAGTTGCCAAACCGAAGCAGGCCCTTACGGCAATTATTGCTGAAGGAATTGAAGTTTACCTGCCGCTGGAAGGAGTTATAGACTTCGAAGCAGAAAGAGCCCGGCTGGAGAAAGAGCTTAGCCAGGTTTTAGCTGAAATCAAAAAGACCGAGAGTAAATTAAAAAACCCCTCTTACCTGGATAAAGCTCCCGCCGAAGTTGTGGCCAGGGAAAAGCTGCGCCGGGAAGAACAGGAAAACAGGCTTATTAAACTGAAGCAGAGACTGGAGGAGCTCGGGTAGCCGATGGGCAGCGAACAATTGTACAGGGAAGCCCTGGAATGGATTCATGGATTGGGCCGCTTCGGGACCAGGCCCGGCCTTGAAAGGATAACAGAACTTATGCGCTTGCTGGGCAATCCGCATCATGAAGTGCGCTTTGTTCATGTCGGCGGAACTAACGGTAAGGGCTCTACAGCTGCAATGATTGCCTCGATTCTTCGTTCTGCGGGATATAAGATCGGACTTTACACTTCCCCCTACCTGCTATCATTTACCAATAGGATGGCTGTAAACGGATCTGATATTGAAAGTCACGAACTGGTTGATCTCGTCGGCCGGATTCGTCCCCTGGTCGATAAGATTAGCTCTGATCAGAAGTTGGGGCCGCTTACCGAATTTGAAGTGGTTACAGCGATTGCCCTGACCTATTTTGCCCACCGGAAAGTTGACCTGGTAATTCTGGAAGTAGGCCTCGGGGGGCGTCTGGATGCCACCAATATTGTTAATCCTCTGCTCAGCATTATTACCAATGTCAGCCTCGAACATACGGATGTGCTCGGTAACACGGTTGAGGCAATCGCAGCTGAAAAAGCAGGCATTATCAAAAAAGGCAGGCCTCTGTTAACCGCAGCTGAAGACAGGCGGGTCCTTTCTGTTTTGGAAGAACGCTGCCGCAGGCTCAAAGCCCCGCTTTACCGGGTTTACCCTACCGGTGGTGAAAAAGTGGAACTGCCGCCTGAAAAACCGGCGGCAACCCTGCAAAAGATTACAACCGAAGGGCAGTATTTTAAGTACAGGGGATTTTCCGTGCTGCTGGAGAATGTATTTTTATCTCTGCGAGGATTATACCAGGTTACCAACGCCGCTACAGCGCTGGCTGCAGTTGAACTTCTTGGAGATCAGGGATTTCGTGTTCAAGAAGCACAGCTGCGCAGCGGGCTGGCCGAAACCAGCTGGCCGGGAAGGCTGGAGGTTTTCGGGGAAAAGCCCCAGCTGATAATGGATGGGGCGCACAACCCGGCCGCTATAGAAAAACTTGCCGCCGCCATGCCCCGGTATTTCATTTACAACCGGCTAATCCTGGTTATCGGTATGCTTGCCGACAAGGATACTGAAGCAATGCTGAAGCATATCTTGCCGCTGGCTGATTCAATAATTTTTACCAGGCCGGTTTTGCCCCGTGCAGCCGACCCGGCAGAAATTGCCGCTTTTGCGGTCAGTCACTTCAAGCTCCGTTGTGACCACCGGGTTATACATGATCACTGTGAAGCTCTCGAAACAGCTCTAAAACTGGCCGGTCCCGATGATGCCATACTTGTTACAGGCTCGCTCTACACCGTCAGTGATATCCGCGCCTGCTGGCAGAAAAGGGTATTAAGAGCCATTTAAAAATCTATTCTTCAGAAGTTGGAGTCACATCCGGGTGTTGCAAAGCAAGTGAAACAACAACCGTTAAATTCAGGCCCTGAATCAGTTCGGATATAATGATTTTAAGGATGAGTGCAAAACCGGAAGTTGCAAAAGCAAAGTAATGACTTTATAATCTTATGTTGGAGTTTCAAAAACAAGCTATTTTAAAATCTTATTTTTCCAGACAGGGCACAATTATTAAAATAGATTACTACAGGCAGGACTTTAAAGAGATATCACGAAAACGTAATAGTGTTTGGTTAAAAGCAGTACTAACTACACTTTAATTCATTTAATACCAGGAAAGGGTGAACATAATATATGGGCAACACCGTCTTTAGAGGAGGCGTTCATCCGGATTACCAGAAAGATATAACTGCCACTATGGCGGTAACAGCGATGAAAGCGCCCGAAAAAGTGGTTATCCCCCTGTCCCAGCATATAGGCGCTCCCTGTGAACTGCTTGAATCGGTTGAGGTCGGCACAGAGGTTAAACAGGGCCAAAAAATTGCTGACAGCAGTAGCTTTGTCTCTGCGCCTATTCATGCCAGTATTTCGGGGAAAGTTACTGCCGTTGGGGATTACAATCATCCCCTTGGACGTAGTCTTCCGGCGATTACTATCGAGTCTGACGGCCAAGAAAAATGGGATGAGGATATTAAACCGGCCGGAGACCTTGAAAGCTTAAACCAGGAAGAAATCCGCAAGATCGTTCGCGAAGCCGGCATTGTCGGCCTCGGCGGAGCAACTTTTCCAACCCATGTAAAGCTTACACCTCCGCCAGACAAAAAGATTGATCTGGTCATCATCAATGGAGCTGAATGTGAGCCTTACCTTACCGCTGATCACAGGGTAATGCTCGAAAAATCGGAGGAAATAGTTTTCGGCTTAAAGGTAATGATTAAAGCCCTGGGCGCCGAGAAGGGTATAATCGGCATTGAAGACAATAAGGCCGATGCAATCCGGGTTATGGAAAAAGCAGTTGCCGAAGAAGAAAAGATTACCATAGCCCCACTTCACACCAAGTATCCGCAGGGTGCTGAAAAAATGCTGATCCAGGTTACTACCGGCCGCATAGTCCCTTCAGGTGGCCTTCCTCTCGATGTCGGTGTTGTCAATCACAATGTCGGAACTGCAGCTACGATAACAAACGCCATCCGGGAAGGGAAACCTTTGATCGAGCGCGTCGTGACTGTAACAGGCGCAGGAATAAACCGTCCCGCCAACCTCCTGGTCAGAGTTGGTACCCTGGTCAGTGAAGTTATCGAAACCTGTGGCGGGCTGACCGAAAATACGAGGAAGCTGATTATCGGCGGCCCGATGATGGGATTAGCCCAGTCCACTACTGACTTACCTGTAATAAAAGGCACATCAGGCATCCTGGCTCTTACTGATCAGGAAATCTACCTGGCTGAGAGCAGCCCCTGTATCCGCTGTGCCAGATGTGTTGACGTTTGCCCGGTCCAGTTGATGCCGACATCAATTGCCCAGGCTTCCGAGCATGAACTTTTTAAGAGGGCCGAAAAGTTGCATGCTATGGATTGTTTTGAGTGCGGCTGTTGTTCTTACATCTGCCCTTCAAAGATTCCTTTAGTTCAATGGATTAGAATTGCCAAAGCTGAAATTACAAAGGCAAAAAAATAGTAGTAGGCCGTGCAATGAAGGGAAGTGGTGAAAATGGATAATAAAATGATTGTTTCGTCTTCTCCGCACATCAGAGCTATCGAGTCAGTACAGAGCGTGATGACAGATGTCCTAATTGCGCTATTTCCGGTGGCCCTGATGGCGGTGCTGCTTTTTGGTTACCAGGCTTTGCTGACTATGGCAATCTCAGTTGCTACCGCCATGCTGGTCGAAGCACTGTGGCTGCGCAAACGCGATTTCTTTAGCGATGGGAGCGCAGCAGTGACAGGCCTTTTGTTTGCCATGGTTCTGCCTCCAGCGTCGCCATGGTGGCTGGTCATTGTAGGATCTGCAGCGTCGATTATAATCGGCAAGCAGGTTTTCGGCGGTATCGGCTACAATATATTTAACCCGGCCCTGGTTGGCAGGGCCATAGTAGTAATTTCGTGGGGTGGCCAGGTGGCCGGTAATGTCTGGTCTCAACCTCAGCCCTTTGCTTTTGGGGCCGATATATCTGCTGTAACGGTAGCTACTCCCCTTGCCAGCCAGGCGGAAGCTCTGGAGGTAAACTTAACTCAGTTATTGATCGGAAATGTCGCCGGCAGTCTCGGTGAAACTTCGGCCTTAGCCCTTCTCATCGGTGGAATCTGGCTCTATTACAAGGGTCACATCGACTGGCGAATTCCGGGCGGTTTCATCGGCAGCGTTCTCATAATGGGTATTATTTTCGGTGGAGGGTTTTACGATAACCACCTGATGACCGGATTATTTCACATCCTGGCAGGCGGAGTAATGTTAGGAGCCATTTTTATGGCTACAGACCTGGTTACATCCCCAATTACCCCAAAAGGCAAACTGATATTCGGGATTGGATGTGGTTTGATCACAATGCTGATCCGGATTTGGGGAATTTTACCGGAGGGTGTAACCTTTGCCATTCTGCTCATGAATGCAATTACCCCGATTATTGATAACTTTACAGTACCGCAGCAATTTGGGGGGGTGAAAAAAAGTGCGTAGAATAGTAACCTTATCATTAACCCTGGCAGTAATTGGAATTGTCTCAGCTCTCTTGCTGACAGGAGTATTTAATTTAACGGAGCCGATTATCTCTGAGCGGCAGGAAGGTGAATACCGCCAGGCTCTGGAAAACTTCTTTCCCGGGTTTGAAAGTTTCGAAACCGAGCAGCTCGATGAAGGCCAATTCGATCTTATCTATGACGACGAAGGGACCCTGATGGGTATTATGGCCACAGTAACAGCGGTCGGATACGATGGCGATATTCTCTACAACCTTGCTGTTGATAGTGAAGGAGAGGTTATCGGCATCCGTATTATATCTCATACAGAAACCCCGGGAATCGGCGATGTTATTACCACCGATTCTTTCCAGGAACAGTTTATCGGTAAAAGTTTTGAAGACCCGATAATTGCCGGGGAAGATGTTGAAATTATTACCGGAGCCACTGTCAGTACCGCCGCGATGATTAACTCTGTAAGGCAGGCAGTAGGTTTTATTGCCGAGCAGTACCTTGGTCTGGAAACAGAGGAAGTTGATATCACAGCGGTTCCCGACGGAACCTACCAGGGTTCAGCTCCCGGACTCAACGGGCCAATCGTAGTTGAAGTGGAAGTTGCCGGTGGTGAAATTACAGGTATCGAAATCCTGGAACACCAGGAAACTCCGACTTACTTTATTCAGGCTCATCCCGTAGTTTCCGAAAGAATTATTGAGGAGCAGCATTTTGATGTTGACACGAGAACCGGGGCGACTATCAGCGCTAACGGCATTGTTAATGCTGTCCACAATGCTCTCCTGGAAGCAATGGGTATTGACACCGGTATGGATGAAGAACCTGAACCCGAGGAAATTGACATCAGCGCTGTACCCGATGGGATTTATCGTGGCAGCGGTGACGGCCTTATGGGGCCGGTCGTTGTCGAAGTAGAGGTTTCAGGCGGTGAAATCGTCAGCATCGAAGTTCTTGAACACGAAGAGACCCGGGAGTACTTTATTCAGGCGTATCCGCTGATACCCGACCGGATCATCGATGCCCAGGACTTCGATATCGATACGCAAACCGGGGCGACCGCAACTGCCGATGCCATCGTTCGCGGTGTTATGGATGCCCTGGCCGGTGCAGTGGAAGATAACGGCGGAGGTGAAAGAAACTAATGAAACAGAATAATGTCTATATCCAGGATCTGACCAGGGGTATTGTCAAGGAAAACCCTGTTTTCGTGGCGCTTCTCGGTATGTGTCCGGTTCTCGGGGTTACCGCTTTTTTAGTTAACGGTTTCGGGATGGGCATTGCAGCGACTGCGGTTCTGATCGCATCCAACCTGGTTGTATCACTTCTGCGTAACTTTATTCCTCCGCAGGTACGCATTCCCTGTTTTATTGTAATCATTGCCACCTTTGTTACCATTGTCGAGATGGTGCTGCAGGCTTTTCAACCGGTGCTTTACGAAGCTCTCGGTGTGTTTGTACCCTTGATTGTGGTTAACTGCGCTATCCTGGGCCGGGCTGAAGCTTTTGCCAGCAAGAGGCCGGTGCTCCGATCCCTTTTCGATGGGATCGGCGCCGGCCTTGGATTTACCCTGGCCCTGGTGGTTTTAGCCTTTGTGCGCGAGGTGCTGGGGCATGGTACAATTCTCGGGCCGGGTCCGGAAAGCGCCGTAGCTCTTTTCGGGCCTAACTTTGAAGCAATGACTTTGTTTGCCCAGCCGCCGGGAGCGTTTATTGCTCTTGGCTTACTGCTGGC
>SKPH01000008.1 GCA_007119615.1 Syntrophomonadaceae bacterium
CCGGGAGATCATTTCTTCAGTTGCTGCTGAATTTCCCGACGCCACCCACCATGCTTATGCTTACCGTATCGGAAGCGCCCTGATTGAACGCTCTTCGGATGACAGGGAACCGGCCGGTACTGCCGGGCCGCCGATGCTGCAGGTTCTGAAGGGTAAGAATGTGTCGGATGTTATCGTTATCGGGACCCGTTATTTCGGAGGAACCAAGCTTGGTATTGGCGGATTAACCCGTGCTTACCGTGATTGTGCCCTCCGCAGCCTCGAAGATGCGGACCTGCGGAAAAAAGAGCCGCTGGACAGATACCTCCTTAAACTTGCCTATGAAGACCTGGGAGCTGTAACCAGGCTTATTGAGAGTCTTGACGGAGCGATTACAGGGATTGATTATAGCGATTCGGTTATGATGAAAGTCCAAATTCCAATCCGCAATAGTACAGCCCTGCTGCAGGGATTTGATTCAGCCAGCCGCGGCCGCGGAACCTCCGGAAAGCTTTAGTTTTGTTGACATTGCTTCTGGAAAACAGATATAATTGCGTTAACCCAAAATGGAGGTTAAAGGATGCAATCCAGCACTATTCGTGAACTATTTCTGGACTACTTCAGCTCTAAAGATCACCTCATTATGCCCAGTTTTCCCCTGATTCCACAAAGTGATCCAACCCTGCTGCTGATCGGCGCCGGGATGGCTCCGTTAAAGCCTTATTTTACCGGAGAAAAAAAACCGCCTCATCCACGGGTGGCCACCTGTCAAAAGTGTGTGCGCACACCCGATATAGATCGGGTTGGGCATACCGGGCGTCACGCTACCTTTTTTGAAATGCTCGGCAACTTCTCTTTTGGGGACTATTTTAAAGAAGAAGCAATTGCCTGGGCCTGGGATCTTGTTTTAAATGGTTACCGCCTGCCCGTTGAACGGTTATGGGTCAGCATTTATCTTGAAGATGAAGAGGCATTTAAAATCTGGAATGAAAATATCGGCGTTCCCGCCGATCGCATCATCAGGTTGGGAAAAGAAGACAATTTTTGGGAAATCGGCCTCGGCCCCTGCGGCCCCTGTTCTGAAATATATTATGATTTGGGAGAAGAAGCGGGGTGTGCCAGTCCGGACTGCGGCGTGGGTTGTGATTGCGACCGTTACCTTGAAATATGGAACCTGGTTTTTACCCAGTTCAGCCGGGAAGCCTCCGGAGAACTCGTTGAGTTAAAACAGAAAAATATCGATACCGGCGCCGGATTGGAGCGTATGGCCATGGCCCTCCAGGGTGTTCATTCACTATATGAGATCGATCTGGTGAAGCCGCTTTATAATCATTTTCTTAATCTCGCCGATCCTGCTCGCAGGGGCCAGGAGGTGCCCCTGCGGATTATCACTGAGCATAGCAGGGGAACGTCTTTCCTTATTGCCGACGGAGTAATTCCCTCCAACGAAGGCCGCGGTTACGTGCTGCGGCGGCTGCTGCGGAGGGCTGTCCGTTACGGCAGGTTGCTCGGTATCGAAGGTAATTTTATGACCGATGCCGCTTCCATGGTGGTCGAGATCATGGGCGCTGCTTATCCCGAACTGGAGCAGCGCCACGATTATATCCGCCAGGTTGTCAAATTGGAGGAACAAAAATTTCAGGAAACTCTCGCCCAGGGTATGGAAATCCTTGACGGTTATGTTGAAAAAATGCGGGCTGAGGGCGAAAAAGTTCTGCCCGGCGAACTGGCTTTTAAATTATATGACACTTACGGTTTTCCGCTCGATTTAACTGCGGAAATAATTGATGAAAAAGAACTGGAGATCGACCGCGAAGCTTTTGACAGGAGCCTGAAGATGCAGCAGGACCGGGCTCGCACCGCGGCTCGTTCCACTGCCGGGGCCGGTGAAGATGAAAAATATAAAGCGGTTGAAAACCTGTCGACCGAATTTACCGGTTATCAAACCCTCCGGCAGGAAGCCATATTGTTGTCGATCCTGTCAGATGGAAAAACCCAACTGCAGTCGGTTGAAGGAGACAAGGTAGAATTTTTGCTCGACCGCACGCCGTTTTATGCCGAAGCAGGGGGCCAGATTGGGGATACTGGCGCTATCAATGGTCCAAATGGCCGGATCAGGGTGGAAAACACCTACTTTTCGCCATGGGGCCAGATTATTCACCAGGGTGTAGTTGAAGAAGGACAGGTGTCCGCAGGTGATTCTGTAACTGCTGATGTTGACAGCGGACGGCGCGACAGCATCTGCCGCAGCCACACCTCAACTCACCTGCTGCATCGCGCGCTGCGCAATTACCTGGGCGATCATATCAACCAGGCCGGTTCACTGGTGGCTCCCGACCGGCTCCGTTTTGATTTTAATCATTTTGCAGCGCTGAGCAGCGATGAAATCCGGGCCATTGAAGAAGAAGTCAACAAAAAAGTACTGGCCAATGTTCCTGTTCAGGTTAATGTAACTACCCTGGAAGAGGCAAAAGAAATGGGTGCAACTGCGATATTCGCCGATAAATATGAAGAAGGCTCAGTCCGGATGGTTTCAGCAGGGGATTATACCCTTGAACTTTGTGGCGGTACACATGTCACGGCAACAGGAAAAATCGGATTGTTCAAGATAGTCTCAGAGGAAGGTATCGGTTCCGGATTGCGCCGTATCGAGGCAATAGTAGGCATGAATTCTTACCGGCAAACCGTGGAAAAAGACGAGCTGATTGAAAAAATTGCCCTTTCCCTGAACACATCGGAAAACCGGCTTGATGTCAAGTTTAATGAACACCTGGAGGAATATAAACTTTTGCAGAAAACAAACCATGACCTGAAACAGCGCCTGGCCGCAATCGAAGTAAGGTCCTTGCTATCAGCGGTAAAAAATGTCGAAGGGGTTAATGTGCTCAGCGCCAGGATCACCGCCGACAGCGTAGAGGCTTTACGCATGGCCATGGACGAAGTAAAAAACAATTTGGATTCGGTGGTCGTAGTCCTCGGCGCGATTAGCGACGGTAAGGTAATTCTGGTCGGTTCGGTCACACCCGACCTGATTAAAAAGGGCATCCAGGCCAATAAGATTATCACGGCAGTCGCCCGCAAGGTTGGCGGAGGAGGCGGAGGGAAGCCGGAACTGGCTCAGGCGGGCGGCAAAAATACCGAGGCTTTGCCTGCAGCTATTGATTCTGTTGAAGGCCTGGTGCGGGAACAGCTTGAAAGGGTTAGTGAGGGCAATACAACTAAGTAACCGGGAGGAACTGAATATGCAGGATAAAGATCAAGGTAATCATGAAGAAACTGTTCTTTTTCGGGTCGACGGCGAAGAGGTCGACAATAAGGCCAGGGCAATCCTGATCAAGGTTTATCAGGCCCTGAAGGAGAAAGGTTACAACCCCCTTAACCAGCTGGTCGGTTACCTGTTATCCGGAGATCCGGCCTACATCACAAGTCACCACAATGCCCGAAGCCTGATCAGGCAGGTTGAACGTGATGAACTGCTTGAAGAAATAGTCGGAGCCTACCTGGATATGGCAGAAAACAAAAAGTTTTAGTGGGGCTAAGATAAACATTGCGCATACTTGGACTGGATCCCGGTGAAAAGCGTATTGGTGTTGCTGTTACCGATCCCCTGGGAATTACTGCACAGGGAATCGAAATAATCAGTTTCACTTCTTTAGAAGATGCGCTCGATAAGATCGAATCGCTATGCCTTAGTTACGGTGTGGAAAAAATCGTAGTAGGAAACCCGCTCAGGATGAGCGGTGAGAAAGGCGCCGCTGCCGAAAAAGCGGAAAAATTTGCCGCAGAATTGAGTAACAGGGTTGATTTGCCGGTGATTATGATTGATGAAAGGCTAACTTCCGGCAGCGCTGAAAAAGCCCTGCTGGAAGGCGGAGTCCGACGAAGGAAGCGCCGGGAGGTTAAAGACAAGCTGGCCGCTGTTTTGATCTTGAGACAATATTTAGCTCTTCGGGAAAGCGGCAGCCTGCACGAAGAAAACGATTAATGAAAATGTGAAACTGAGGTGTTATATAGATGAACGGTAACGGTGAGGAGAGAACAGATATCGTTGTCCTTGTTGACGAGGAAGGAAATGAGCATGATTTTGCCCTGGCAGATCGCTTTCAGGTTGACGCAAGCGAATATGCCATACTGGTACCTGTTATTTATCTCGAGGAGGAGGAGGATGGCGAAGCGATCGATTTCGAGGAAGAGGCATTTATTTTCCGTATCGATGTGGATGAGGACGAAGAAATGCTTGTTGAAGTAGAAGATGAAACCGAGTGGAACAAGGTTGCTGCTGTATGGGAAGAGCGGGTCCAAAACATAGAAATCGATAATGATGGAGATGTTTATTAGGCGAAAAAAGCTGCAGCTTTCAGATTCCCGAGGTGTCGACCTTTATAGAAATACTTGTACTTTACTTCAGAATTGGGGATGTGTATACGGATGTTTAAACGCTTTGTAGCAATTGTTGCCCTGCTGCTGGTAATATTCCTGGGCGCTGCAGCCGTGCTTAACTATCTATACAATAATATGCTTGAACCGGTTGACCCTTCGGCAGTAGAAGAATATGAGGTTGTTGAAGTTCCTTCCGGAGCAAACGCCGAGACAATCGCCGGTATTCTGGAAGAGGAGAACCTGATTCATAACCAGCTGGTTTTCCGTATTTTTGTGCGCCGCTATAATCTTGGAGGGAGCTTCATTGCGGGAGAATATTTACTCAGCCCGTCTATGAGCTTAAACGAAATTGTTTCTAAAATCCAATCAGGCGATGTTCATGCCGAAACCGTCTGGTTTACCATTCCGGAAGGGTATACGGTGGAGCAAATCGCCGCCAGGCTGGAAAATGAAGGACTCGCAGAGAGCGAAAAGTTTTTGGACCTGGCTGGAAACCCTCCGGAAGGGATGCGTGAGAATTTCCCCTTTTTAATGGAGATCGATAATCCCGATATCAGATACCTCCTGGAAGGATATCTGTTTCCCGATACTTACGAGATCTATGCCGATGCAGGAGAAGAGGATATTATCTGGATTATGCTGGGCCGGCTCGATAATACTGTCGACGAAGACAAGTGGCTCCGCATTGAGGAACTGGATACCACCTTACATGAAATCCTGACTATAGCCTCCCTTGTCGAGAGAGAAGGCAGGGTTGATCATGAGCGCAGCCGCATTGCCGGAGTGATTTATAACCGTCTTGCAATTGGCCAGCGCCTTCAGATTGATGCTACTATTCAGTACATCCTTGGTGAAACCAAGGAATTTCTTACCTTTGCAGATCTTGAAATACCTTCGCCTTATAATACCTACCAAAATGACGGGTTGCCGCCCGGACCGATCGCGGCCTCCGGTGTTCTATCAATCGAAGCAGCCCTTTATCCCGAGGACACTGATTACTATTTTTACAATTATAAGTATGATGGCACAGGTGAACATTATTTCTCCCATACATATGAGGAACACTTGAGAAATGTCCGTGAAGCAGAAGAAAATTTACAATAATTCAAAATTACAAGTTGTTTTTAAATAATGGAAAAGAGTTATTAGTTAAACTTTTATATTACTAAAAAGGAAATGATTTATAAATGTTGAAATAATAACATTTTTATAGTACCATAAATTTATAGTGATAACTAAAAAAAGTAAAACCATGGAGAATACGAAATTGGCTGTCTCTGAAGAAAATAATTATATCTATACTCTGGGCAAGTTCCTTATACGCCAGGGCGATCAGGTCATCTCGGAAAACACAAACCGCTCAAAGAGAATGTGGGAAATATTTAAATTCATACTGTCGTACCGGGACAAGGTTTTTTTCCCTGAATCAATCCTGGAAAGTATTTGGCCGGAGAGAGATTATTCTGACCCGGCTACAATTATGCGAGCCCATATGTTCCGCTTGCGGCAAGCTTTGAAAATAGAAGAGAAGGATCGTTCATTGGCTGCCAATCTGGTTCTTACTCAGGGCTGCTATCACTGGGAAAACAGGGTAAGCTGTTGGATTGATTCCGATGAATTTGAAAGCCTTGCAGGCAAGGCTGATGATCTTGCCACAAAACAACCTGAAGAAGCCATCAACCTCTATAAGAAAGCGATTGACCTCTACAAAGGGGAATACCTCCCTGAATCTTCTTTCAGTGAATGGATTATTCCACTGCGAACATATTACCATGATATTTTTCTGGAATGTGTATTTTCATTGTCGGTTTTACTTAAAAGTAAACATGCCTACAAAGAAATTATCAAACTTTGTGAGCAGGCTTTGAAAATTGATTACTATGAAGAAAAAATTCATATCAAACTTATGGAGGCTTTAGTGGAAGAGGGTTTAAACGCCCGGGCAAGAGCTCATTATAATGAAGCAACATTGGCTTTTTACCGCGAACTGGGTGTTAAACCATCTGATGAAATGAAAAAGCTATACCGGATGGTCGGCCTTGAAACAGGTAGTTACGAATTGGATTTGGCCACTATTCAAGAGGGTTTAAAAGGCAAAGAAGTTGTAAGCGGAGCTTACTTTTGTGACACCGAGCTGTTCAGGTATTTTTATAACCTCGAACGTATGCGCAGTGAAAGAAGCGGAAAATCTGTATTTCTCAGTTTACTGACCCTGGTCCGACCGGATTACAGTTCGCCCCGACAGGAAGAGTTAAAAGCAGCGATGCAATATCTGCAGGAGACAATTAAAGATTCTTTGAGAAAAGGGGATATCGTAACCCGGTGGAATGAGGCTCAGTTTCTGCTGTTACTGCCGGGATTAAACAGGGAGCAGGCAGCGAACGTTCTAGATAGAATTGAAAAGAAATATTCAGACAGATACACTCTAAAGGAAATGATTTTAAAGAAAAAAGTAGAATCACTGCTGCCCCTGGAAGATGACGTTCATTTTTACTAATGCTGCAGTGCCTTATAACGGTTATTTGTCATAGCGATCAATAGAATCTGTTAGGTGTATCAGGTTAACGGCTTTTATGTTTTTCACACCTCCTTCCAAAGAACTTCGATCGGGCTTCGGTAGTTTGTAACGTGCTTATAACGGATATTCATTATAATTAATTATAGTTAACAAAAGTGCCTTGAAAAGAGGAATATACTATGAACATAAAATCAAGGAAAAAGAGCGACGCGGCAGGTCATTGTTCAGATTTTGTTGTGCGGTTAGGAGGCGGAGACAGTTCCTCTGTAACGGGAAAAATTGAACATGTCCAGAGCGGCGAGATTGAATACTTCGAGGATTTTCTGGAAATGCTACTTCTAATTCAGGCCAAGTTGGATGAGAAAGATTACCCGCAGTGCGATACTGAATTAAGATCCTTTTATAAGGAAAACCAGATTTCAGGAGGAGGAAATGGCTTTCAAACCCGTTAAAGATTTAGTATTTTTAATCCGGGTCCAATACAGGCGCAACTCGAGTATGCAGGGTTCGGTTCAGTGGATGGATGGCCAGAAAAAAAGCACTTTCCGCAGCGTTCTCGAATTGGGTAATTTAATTAATGATGCCAAATTACAAGCCTCAGGGAACAAGGATAAGAAGACTTCATCAAAAAGATGGGAAGACAAAGAAGGAGTTTCCTGAATTACTCTGTGTAGTTTTGTGAATAGATAAAGATGAACCAAATTCAGCTTATATCCTTTAAAAGCTGACAGGAGCATCTTAAATAACGAAAACCAGGTCAGCTAAAGAACTGGCTGCTTAATGGATATTAGAAGGGCCAAAATATGGGCTGCAGTTAAACTTGTAATCTACCCAATAAGTAAATTTTCAAAAAATAAGTTGACAGGCATAATTTAATAGTCTATACTTAACCTTAGGTTATGTAAAATATTTCTAAGTTGTTCAGAGCACTTGTAAGCTGTTTCAAACCTGACCGACAAAGGCAAACCTGTTGAAAAGCAGGGACGCAAAGCTAAAGGGTCTAAAGCTCTTCCGGGAGCTACGACAGCCTGGCCTCCGAAACAGGTTTTTTGATATTGTGATCAGTAACGGAATAGGATACACGGAATCAGGTACACAGGTACAAAGGATTCAGGCTTGCAACAACCCGGCAGGGCTCGCAGGCTGATATAACAAACCTGACCGACAAAGGCAAACCTGTTGAAAAGCAGGGACGCAAAGCTAAAGGGTCTAAAGCTCTTCCGGGAGCTACGACAGCCTGGCCTCCGAAACAGGTTTTTAATGTTTCAACTTTGTCGGTCCCTCTGAAGGAGGGACTATTTAATGAAAAAGTTTGTGGAATGGGCAAGGAGCGTATTAATATGCTTACTGATGGTTTTGGTAATGGTGGGAGCCGGTTATTACCAGCTTCCCGCTGAGAACGATGTGCTGCTCGCAGGCAGTATAGTGGAAGCTGCCCTTGGTGAGCAAATAGTTAAGTCCGATGATGATGAAGAAGGCAAAGGAAAAAATCCGGCTGAAGAAATTTTCACAGCAGGAGAAAATGGGTCGGCTGAAAGTAAAGCTTTATCTTTTGCTAATCCACTTGATGAACCGGCGGACCAGAGAGATTGGATGCCGCCCCAGGTAGAAAGTAACAGCGCCCGGGAGGCTGCAAAGCCTGAGGCAGAAAAATCGACTGAACCGCTAGTCGCGCGATCTACCGCCAAAGAACCTGTTGATAACAGCGAACAGAAAGAAGCAGGACAGGAAAAAAATGAACAGCCCGCTGCTGTACCGGCTCCTGTTGTAGTAGAAGCTGCTGCAGAGGCAGAAGTCGAAGAGGCTCCCCGGCAGGTAACAGTTTCTCCGGTTACTTACTCCTGGGGTTCCTCAGGAAGGTACACTTTCAGAATAGAGGTAAACGTGACCAACAACGGGAGCGATACCTCACGCAATGTCTCGGTTACAGTACCTCTTCTTGAAAACAGATCGCCATACCAGACAACATCTTTAAAATCCGTCAACTACAGTGCTACGTCCAATTCCGGGCGAATGAGCACTTTTAACCTGGGAGATATTGCTCCCGGAGAGACCAAAACAATCAGGGCTGATTTCGATATAACCGTTCGTGCAGTATCTATTAACTCCACCAATGAAACTGTCGAAAAAGCACGTCAGGCCTATAACCAGTATGCAGGAAACGGTAACTGCCGCACCCTGGCCCGGGGCTTTATCAGTAAGGCCAGGGAAATGGGAATCGAGGCGAGAGAAGTAATCGGATTCGCCCGTCCACAGCGTGGGGCGATGACCTCCGGTTCACTGCAGGGAACCCGGCACAGTTGGGCTGAATTCTATGTTGACGGTTTGGGCTGGGTGCCCGTTGACCTGACATTCAAGTACTTTGGCGCTTTCCCGCACACTTCACACGTGATAGAAAGCTATAGCGACCAATCAATAAAAGTTAACTTCACCGGCGGCAGCCTTAGCGCCAGTTGGAGCAACAGTATTCTATAAATGCATCCCTCCTTCAACTGATACCAGAGGTGCATTTTAGAAGGAATGACCCCGGTCTTCCACTACCGGGGTCTGTTCCTATTTGGAATCCCGGCAGGATTCGGGTTTGCTAATCTGACTGCTCAGTTGCTAAACCGTAAAGGTAGAGGTTATTTGCTTGTTTATGAGTTTTCTTTTAAATAATCTGAGTTGAATAGAAAATTTAAATAAATAGTTGACAAAATATTGATATTAGTATAAACTGGAAAAGCAAAATTAACAAAATGTGTCTATTTAAAGTATGAAAGCTTTTAAAATGAGTATTTAGCCTGTTTAAAAATAAAATTGCTTCAGGAAAGTATAGGTACCTGACCGAAATGGCAAACCTGTTGAAAAACAGGGGCGCAAAGCTAAAGGGTCTAAAGCTCGAAATCGAGCAATGACAGCCTGGCCGGCCGAAACAGGTTATTTATATTAAATCTGAATCAGCATGATTAAGGAGTGATGAAAGTTGTATCTGTTACTTGTTGAAAACAACTTCATATCTTCCCGGGAATTGAAAGTCCTGTTGGACAAAAATAAAATTAGCTGTGAAATTATCAACAGCCTGTCCAGCAAGGCGCTTTTGGACATTGCTAAAAAATTGGCGCCGGATATAGTTATAATTGATCTGGACTTTTATGTCGATGATTCAGCTGAACTGATAAGAAAGCTTCGTGAATACAGTAATGAAGCCTATATACTAGCCTTCATCGATCCCGATCATCATGAGAAACTGCACCTGGCAATTGAGATGGGCATCGATGACTATATGATTAAACCACTGCAGCGAGATGATGTAATGCTCAGGATTAAAATGGGGCTGCAGCGTAAAAGCACTCAGCTTATACAGCCGGTTGAAAACAAACAGACTGCTATTGAAAATGAAATAAAGCACGCTGATCTGGAAGAAGTTTCTTATCGCTATAATAAAGAAATTACGGTGGAACCTGAGTATTGCGAAAAAGTGGAAATAAATAGAGAAGAAGCCGGGGAGAACAAGTATTCGCGTGACCAGATTTATGCGGACCTGTCAGATCAGTCAGGAGAACCAGCGCAGGAAGATGAATATGAATTAAAAGACACACCGGCCATGTCATTTCTGGAGGCTCAAAGTCCAACAGAAATATCTGAAAAAGAGGGCGAATTGACATTTGAGGAATATGATAGCCAGGAAGAATTATTTACTGTTAAAACTGAACCGGAGCAGGGGCAAACTGATATTAACGACACCGGGGCAGTTCCGGAAGCAGAGAATGAGATAGCTTTCGCAGATGACAATGATCTGCAGGACGCACCTGAGTTCGAATATGGTTATGAAAATAGTGAGGAAGAGCTGATCACAGGCGAAGATGAAAATGGTTACAGAATTGCTGATCAGGATACCGATGCTGATTATCAATCATTAGCGAGTTACTTTAATCAATCGTCAGGAGCGGCAGAAACAGAAGTTCCGGTATCTGCTGCGGAGGAAGAAGAAGTAACCGTACCGGAGAGCGCTGAAACGGAACTCCAGCAGGATCCGGATCTGCTACAGGAAAACAATGCATGGACCGATCCGGAAATATCGGAAGTCTCTGAAACTGAATTAGCAGAAGCGGAATTAAACGAATCTCATCCGGTTGAATCCGAAAACCTCCAGGAACCGGATCCGGTAGAGGAAAACGATGCTTACCTTTTCGGGGTAAGCGCGGAAGATCCCGAAGATAAAGAGTTATTCGGTATGAAACAGGCTCAAAGAACTGCTGATACCAGCTCTTTTGAAGAACTCTTTGCAAACAATGACAATTTTGAAGCAAAGCAAAGCAGGCAGCCTGATATACAGGAGATCGCTAAACATTCAACACCCCAGAAAAAACACTTTTTCTTTTTCAATAAAAATCAAAGAGCTTCCGGCACAGGCCCACAAAAGGAAGATGAAAATAGCGGCTTAACTGCAGAGCAGGGCAATACGGATTTTTCAAAAAGAACGAAGAAAAGCAGGTTAGCAAAAGCTGCCGGTATCTTTACTATATCGATTTTTCTATTACTGGTGACTCTGTCAATTTACTTAATTCAGTCCGGTGGTTACGGTGGTGGGTAGCAGATTTCACTGCCCGAAAACTGTAATACTGAAGAGGTTGCATCCTGAAAACAGTGTTAAAATTCCCCGGGAGTATGATAAAGCTATTCATTCCATGTTGATTGTAAAAAGGTATCCCCTCACCTAAATAACCGGGACACCTTTTTCTGTTAATTAAATTAGGACTGTACACTTTCAAAGTAATCCAGATGACGATTGTAGTTGGTGAGTTTTATGAACCGCTTCTTCTGGTGGTAATCTAAATAATTGACTAACTTAAATCTGCGGCGGGTAGAATTTTAAGAACAATTTCTGTTATAATTATTCTAAGTCTTTAGGCTCAAGGGGGGTAAAGGATGTATCTGTTTCTGGTTGATTATAATTTTATTTCTTCAGAACAACTGCAAAAAATGATCGGGCAAATCATGCCGGGCGCTGATATCGTAAACTGTTTTTCTACTGATACTCTTTTGAAAATTTCTGAAAAACTGCTTCCCGATATTATTATCATTGATTATGACCTGGTTGAAGACGATCAGGCCGGACTGATTGAAAGCATTCGTGAAAAAAGCAAAGGCGCACATATACTGGCCTTAATCGACCCCGATTTCTATGAAAAATTGTATTCAGCCATTGGAACCGGTGCAGTAGATGATTATATGGTTAAGCCTGTGCGTAAAGAAGATTTTATGGCCCGCATCTATATTGCTTCAAAAAGAAAAGGATTGGCTGTTGAAGAACTACCAAAGGATACTTTTCATGACACTGATCAATCAAGCGTCAGCCCTGAACTCGATTATGATGACGATTCAGAAGCAGCAGGAGAAACATTCGACGAGGAATTATTCGTTAAGCAGGTCAATGCCGGACTTGAAACAACCCCGGTTAGCGATCACAGGCCGTATTATGAAGACGAACAAGTTTTTGAAGATGAAGAAACAGGTGATCCAGAGGCTGAATACATCAGTCCATACGAAGAAGTTATTAAACCTTCAGAGGAATTAGAGTCAATCGAAGAGGAACCCCCGATAATTGAAGAAGAACGTCCTGAATTAGATGAAGAAACACCGGCAATAAACCAGGTGAGCTCTGATTCAGAAGAAAAGCATGATGGTTTTAATGAGATCGAACTTTTTGAGGAAGAAGATTCGGAGAAATTACCGGAACTCGAGGAATTAGCAGAAGATCCTGTTTTGGATTATGAGACAGATTATTTTGCTCCTGAAAGCGGTGAAAAGGATCAATTAGATGCAGCTGCTGCCCCGGAGGCAGATGCGCCGGGTTATGATTTATTTGATGAGAAAAAGGCCGAGAAAGCTGGTCAGGACAGCTTTACCAGTCTTTTTGGAGACGAACCTGATCACAAAGAACCTGAACAGGGCGATGAAAACTTTAAATCATTTGAGGATACAAAGCTAGATGAACAGGAAGAAGCACAGGATGATGGGGTTTTCTCAGAAGAGTCCTTCGAGCCAAAATCCGGACCGGGACCTGCTGTCGTTAAACCTGCAGCCGAGTTTCTCGGTGAAGATGAAGAAATACAGCAGGAAGGTTCGGAAACAGTGCCTGATCAAGAGTTTGTCGATAATCAATACTTTGACGACCTTTTTTCTGAGGAACCTCCGGATGAATCGAATGCCGCTTCAATGAAAGAAACGGCCCCGGATTTCGAAGCACCCGGGGAGATCGAATCTTCAACGGAGTCAGTTGAAAACAGCAGGGGAGATCGCATCAGGTACTCCGACCTGCCCGGGGAATCGGCTGATGCCTTCCTGTACGGCGAAAATAATAATGATCAAGAAGAGCCTGATGAGACTCCGGTTGAAGAACCTTCGGAAGACAAAGAAAATGAAACTGAAAATGAAATTAAGCGGCGGGATCGAAAAAAAAAGGATAAATCTTCAAAGGGCTGGTTTAGTAGGTTTTTCTCGATATTTGGCAATATTGTTTTTGTTATGCTGCTGCTGTTTATGGCCACCCTTTCTTTTTTCTTAATCCAGAGCAGGATTTCAGGCGGCGCTCCCCAGGTAGCAGGATACCAGATGTATATAGTTTTAAGCGGCAGTATGAGCCCTGAATTTGATACGGGAAGCCTTGCCTTTGTTCGGGAGGCTGAACCTGAACAAATTGTTATTGGTGATATTATCACCTACCGCACCCAACCCGAGGCTAACTCTTTAACCACTCATCGCGTTGTTGAAGTTATCCGCAATGACGGACTCAGGTTTATCACCCGGGGCGATGCCAACAATATAAACGATCCCAATCCGGTGTTGGCGGAAAATGTTGTCGGCAGAGTAACCGGGTCGGTGCCTTATGTCGGCTATATCCTGAACTATGTACAGACTCGAGAAGGCTTGATTCTATTGATCTTCGTTCCCGGCGTTTTGATTATTGCTTACGAAATGAGTAAAATAGTGAAATACCTGGCCCAGGGTCAAAAAAGTAAAACTTTAGGTAAAGGTGAAAAACACCCCTCCCTGGCGGAGAAATAATTAATACCCTGTACCGGCGAATTAGTCATGATCCTGTAAACCCCGCCTGCATTTGCTGCCGACGGGGTTTATTTAATTTGGAAAATTATTTTCTTCCCGGCTACAGGGGTTTAAAGTATTTTATATCTTCTATCCCTCCGCGCCGCTCCTTTTTTGGTTTGAATGCGGCTTTGACCGGCATTCCGATCCATACATCATCAACCGGGCACTTGCCAAGGCGGTGAATTAGCAGACCGTCTGCGATTTTTACAGCGGCTATCAATGATGGACTCTCTTTCGGTTCATTACTTTTAGTCTTATGGACAACAGTAAAGGAAAAGACTGTACCCTCAGTGCCGACATCCACCCATTTATCCAGGCGTGCAAAGCAGCGTTCACAGTACATGCGGGCGGGTACGAAGGTAACCCCACAATTTTTGCATGGGGTTCCATATATTTTTCCGTTCTCCTTGATTTCTTCAAAAAACCGCTGCCCTGCAACACCGGCGGTATACCTGTTTTTTACCGGAAAGGCTTTTACCCCGGGGTTCCAGTAGCGGTTATCAATATTTCTGTAAATCCGTTCCAGGATTGCCACAACAGATCCCTCCCTTAAAGCGGTTTGAAATACTTGATATCGGTAATTGAACCGGTGCGCTCAGCTTTTGGCCTCCATACTGCTTTAACTTTCATGCCGATCTCGATTTGATCCGGTTCAACTTCGCCTAACCGGTGCATGATGCCCATTCCTTCCGAGGCGCCGTCAATTTCTATTACCGCCGGAAGGTGTGGTTTTTCGCCTTCCTTGATCCGGCTGGCATCCCAGTTAACGTGGCATATGGAAAATGTGTTGACTATGCCGGTATCCTTTACATAAACCCAGTCGCCGCTCGGTACGAAGCAGAGTTCGCAGAACAGGCGCGGGGGCAACATAATCCGGTTGCATTGCCGGCACTCTGTGGCGATAATGTTGCCTTTTTTAAATTCAGCAAGGTAACGGTTAATCGCTACACCGGTATCCCAGGCGAAAGCGCAGTCCAGTGAATCTTCGGTATAAAAAATCTTTCCCGAACGGGCTTCTTTTTCCGTCAGGCCCGTCCCTCCGGAAACCTTTACTTTTTCCTGCATCTCAATAAAGCCTCCTTCTAGATCCTAATCTACTCTTGGCTTAATAGTTGCGGTAACAGGATAGTGAATCTAATTACCTACTACCACGACTGAGCTTACCTGCATTAAATCTCCCCAGGATTGGGCTACACCCAAACGCGGATTTCCGGGCACCTGGCGCTCGCCCGCTTCGCCGCGCAATTGCCAGAACAGCTCGGCGACTTTCATTGTACCGGCGGCGGCGATTGGATTGCCGACTCCCAGAAGTCCACCGGAGGGGCACATCGGGAGGTTGCCGTCGCGGGCGAAATGGCCGTCCCGTAAAAGTTCAACCGTTTTTCCCCGGGGGGAAAGTTGAAGTCCTTCCATGTGGTGCAGGGCTTTGTAATCGAAGGGATCGTATGGTTCAGCAATATTAATCTGCTTCGCCGGTTCCCTGATTCCGGCCATCTCGTAAGCCATCCGGGCAGCAGTATCAGTATACCGGGGGTAGTAGAGGTCGCGTGTTGCCCAGTAGGCGGTATCGAGTGACCAGCCCACTCCTTCAATCCAGACCGGTTTGTCGGTGATTCGCCGGGCTACCGATTCGGCAGCAAGAACCACAGCCGCGCCTCCATCTGAAACAGGGCTGACATCCAGCCGGCTGACCGGGTAGGCCATGATCTCCGAATTCAGGACATCTTCCACGGTAACTTCATCCTTAAACTGTGAAGAAGGATGTTTTAGGCCGTTCTTCTTGTTATTTACGGCAACCAGGGCCATATCTTCCTTGGTATAGCCGTAACGGTTCATGTAGCGGTTCATTTCCAGGGCAAAAATCCAGAGCAGGTTAGGTTCCAGTTCCCGCTCGGTAAGAGCGTCAAATATGGTTAAAAAGAAACCCTGGGCGTGAGGCATGGCACTCGACATTTTTTCTTCGCAGACCACCAGGCAGGTGTCAAACATACCCGATGCGACATGGTGCCAACCGTGAACTATGGCATGGACTCCGGTTCCGCCGCCGACATATACCCGCATGGTCGGTTTGTTCCAACCGCCGCAGCCGTCGACCATATATTCCCCGTTCTGATGCAGGCCGTCGAATGCGTCGGGAGCGGTTCCGTGAGCCACACAATCGATATCTTCCAGTCTCAGGCCGCAGCTGTCCAGGGCGGTCTTTGCCGCTTCGTAAGAGAGTTCCTTGGGGGTCTCCAGCGCCCTGCGTACAAACTTTGTCAAGCCTGCTCCCACTATAGCTACTTTTCTCATTGCTCAACCCTCCATATAATCTATTCTTTAAGGCCTGTTGCTTAAGATCACAGCTGATCCGGTGGCTGTCGGCACGCCGCGCCAGGCAAAAGCCAGACCGGTTTCGACATCCGCCAGCTGCCTTTTTCCGGCTTCCCCGCGGAGCTGAAGGACTACCTCTAAAATACGCTGCAGGCCGTTTGCTTCATGCAGGTATCCCAAACCCAGGCTGCCGCCTGATACGTTTACCGGTAAATTCCCGCTCGCGTCGAAATAACCCAGATCCACCAACCTACCCGCCTCTCCGGGGCCGCACAACTGAAGCGCTTCAGTATGCTGTAGCTGCTTATAGGAGAAGGTATCATCAATTTCGGCGAAATCGATCTCACTGCCCGGGGTTTTAATCCCGGCCATGGCATACGCATTTTTAGCAGCCAACCGGGCATATACCGCTTCTCCGA
>SKPH01000046.1 GCA_007119615.1 Syntrophomonadaceae bacterium
GAGGATTGGTGGAGTATGTCAAAGCGCGACTTGCCGGCAGGGGTTAAGGTTATTTTCTATTTGCATTTTTTTATTGATAATGGTAGGGTGTAACCGGGAGGAATGCAAGGTTTTTAACGAGACGCCAACTCCTGCAAACCCCCACTCGATATTATAATTTGGTTATAATACTTCTACCCGTCCGGGAGAGTTGGCCGGGTGATCTTGAGGAGGCATATGGATGAAGAAGTACACCAGCGAAAATATTCGCAACGTTGCACTAATTTCCCACGGCGGTGCCGGTAAGACGTCTCTTACCGAAGCGCTGCTTTTTACATCGGGGGCGGTAAACCGACTGGGAAAAACCGAATCCGGCAACACTACTACCGATTTTGATCCCGATGAAATTAAAAAGCAGGTTACCATCAATGTCGGACTTGCTCCTCTTGAATGGGCCGGTGTTAAAATCAACCTGCTCGATACGCCGGGTTATTTTGACTTCATCGGAGATGTTCTAGGAGCGCTGCGAGTAGCCGACAGCGTGGTAACAATAGTTTCCGCAGTTTCCGGAGTAGAAGTCGGAACGGAAAAAGTATGGAGTTACGCCGATGATTTCAATTTGCCCCGATTTGTTGCTATCAATAAGCTTGATCGGGAAAATGCTAACTTTGAAGGCTGCCTCGAACAACTTAGAAGTCATTTTGGACTAAATGTCGCTCCCTTGCAAATGCCGATCGGCAAAGAAGCAGACTTTAAAGGCGTCGTAGACCTGGTCAAGCAGAAAGCAATAATATTTTCAGATGACGGAATGGAAGTAACAGATCAGGAAATACCGGAGGATTTAAGTGCAAAGGCCCAGGATCTACGGGAAAAACTGATCGAAGCCGTTGCCGAAGCGGACGACACCCTGCTGGAAAAATACCTCGAAGGCGAACCTTTAAGTGATGAAGAGGTCAGCAAGGGGCTTCGCCAGGGGGTTATTGAGGGTAAAATAATACCCGTTCTATGCTGCGCCGCAACCAAAAATTTCGGCACTCAGCCCCTGCTCGATCTGATCAAAAACTATCTTCCCTCACCACTTGACAGGGAGGAAATCACCGGCCACGTTCCGGGAAGCGATGAAGAAGTTGTCAGGAAACTGAGTCCCGATGAGCCGCTCTCAGCATTTGTATTTAAGACTTTAGCTGACCCTTATGTCGGTAGAATAAACTATTTCCGGGTCTACTCGGGAAAGATGGAAGCCGACAGCCAGGTTTACAACTCTACAAAGGATCTCAGCGAACGTTTCGGGCAGGTTTTCTCTATGCGTGGTAAAAATCAACTCACAATGGAAGAAGTCGTTACCGGTGACATCGCCTGTGTGGCTAAACTCCAGGAAACTGCTACCGGTGATACCCTTTGTGACAACAGCGCGCCGATCGTATTCCCGGCGCTAAATTTCCCTGAACCGGTTATATCTTTTGCGGTTGAGCCGAAAACCAAGGGCGATGAAGATAAAGTCAGCAGTGGTCTCTCTCGTTTTCTGGAAGAGGATCCTACTTTCAGGCTTGAGAGAAGAGCGGAAACCAAGCAGACTGTTATTTCCGGTCTTGGAGAACTGCACCTTGACATTATTGTCAGCCGCCTGTCTCAGAAGTTTGGTGTCGATGTTGAACTATCTACACCCAAGGTTCCTTACAAGGAAACGATCAGGGGACAGACTAAAGTTGAAGGCAAACATAAAAAACAATCCGGAGGCCGCGGACAGTTCGGCCATGTCTATTTGGAACTTGAACCTGCCGATACCGGCCAGGGCCTGGTTTTTGAAAACAAGATTTTCGGCGGCTCTGTTCCGAGACAATACGTTCCGGCAGTTGAAAAAGGAGTCACCGAGGCAATGGAAGAAGGTGTCGTTGCCGGATACCCGGTTGTGGATGTAGTAGTCAGGCTTGTCGACGGCTCTTATCACACCGTAGACTCTTCCGAAATGGCCTTTAAAATTGCCGCATCCCAGGCATTTAAAAAAGGAATGGAACAAGCCGGAGCAGTGCTCCTTGAGCCAATTATGGATATTGAAGTTGTCGTTCCGGAAGCGTTTATGGGCGATATCATGGGCGACTTAAACAGTAAAAGAGGGCGCATCCAGGGTATGGAGCCCGAAAACGGTTTGCAGAAGATTAAAGCCCAGGTTCCGATGGCTGAAATGTTCAGGTATTCAATTGATCTGCGCTCGATGACCCAGGGAAGGGGCTTTTTCTCCATGGCTTTTTCACACTACGAGGAGGTCCCCCACCAGGTGGCCGAGCAGGTTGTAGAAGCTGAAAAAGCGGCAAAGGAAGAAGATGCGTAATACCGGCGGCATAAAGCAGTATGGATTACAGGGGGCGGCCGATTGCGGCCGCTCCTTTTAGGGGCTTCGACGAACCAGGCGAAGCAATTTCCGTCCAGCCTTGCCCATGATCAGGAGAATGAATGCAAAAAGCGGCTTAATATCATCGGCGGCCCAGACAGCATGCGCTTTGTGATGAGACAGCCAGGGCTTCAGGATCTGGCCGGGGGTCAGCTCCCCTTTTTTCAGGTAGGCTATAATACTAATCAAATCCTCATATGCGTGCCAAAAAGCCCAGGGTCTGTCTTCTGCAAGATGGAAGCCGGGCAGGGGGTCACCGGTTAAATCCTTATACATGATATAGGTGAACTCAACACCGCATTTGTCAAAAAGGACATTCAGGGTGCTCAGTCGGGCATTAATTTCAATCAGGTAAAACTTACCGGTTGAGGGATGTTTTTTAAATTCGATTTCCCCGTAGCCGCGGTAACCAAGCCGCCCGATGTATTCCAATCCCAGCTCAATTAGTTCATGGTCGTAAAGATGATGGGTAAGGGTCGATGAACCAAAATTTATCGGAAACTGGCGTAGTTTTTGGGCGCTGAAAGTATGCGTGGCCCGGCCCTGCCGATCAACATAGACATCGAATACATACATCAGATCGTCAAAACCGGGGATAACCTCCTGAACCATAACTTCAAGTTCGCTTCTGCGGGCGGTATTGAGCGCCGCCAGGAGCTTGGCCCTGTTTTCGGCGAAAAGGCATTTTTGACGGAAGACCGATACAAACTTGTGCGAAAGCGCCGGTTTTATGATGCAGGGGTACGGGGTTTCCAGGACAATAGCATCGAGATCAGAGCCTTGGTCAACAATAAACGTTTTCGGTATGCGCAAGCCGTGTTCCTTTGCGAGCAGGGCGAGCCCCTTTTTATCTATAATTTTCTCCAGCAGGTTCGGTTTATTGTCAGGAAAGATAAAGTAGCGGGAAAGCTGGTCGGCATAACGCGATATCAGCAGGGCGTAATTATCGGCAGTTGCCATGAGCACCGGCCGTTCGGAAAATTCTTCACCCAGTTTCATTAGAAAATCTTTAAGGCCGGCTTCGTCGGTATTGATATTGGGACACAGTATTTTTCTGGTTACGTAACGTGAAGCCAGAGCGTAAGCGGTAGGGAAGTGGTAATCGAGGGCATAGACCGGAATACCTCTACGGCCGAGCGTACGGATAGCCCCCAGGGCTGTGTAAAAATTTGCCCCTAACAATATTACCGGTATCTGCAAGGTCATGCGCCCTTTCCATCAGCTGGTATAATGCAACTGTATATTGTCCGGACCCATTTTGCAACAAGTTTCAAGCGCCTTTATGAGTTTTGCAGGTATGATATAATCAAGAAAACTTATTTTGCCAAAAAACACTTTAATTTAAGCAGTTTATGTCTTATAACACAAATCCGTGGAGTTGAAAAGCTTTGAAACGCAAACAAGTGGCTGTCATATTCGGAGGACGTTCCGGTGAACATGTAGTATCTCTTCGTTCGGCGGCTTCTATTATGGAAGCGATTGATCAGGAACTGTTCGACGTAATTTCCGTTGGGATTACCCGGGAAGGGGTCTGGCTGGTCGGACCTGATGCCTGGCTGTCCCTCTGGGAGAACCGCCCGCCCCGGGAAGCGAGCCGGGCGGTTTTTTTAACCGATCCTACCTGCCCGGGATTACTGGTGCAATCCGGCGACTCTCCAGCAGAGTGGAACTACCAGCCGGTCGATATTATTTTCCCTGTCCTGCACGGCACTTACGGCGAAGATGGTACAATCCAGGGCCTTTTTGAGATGGCCGGGGTTCCCTATGTCGGCTCGGGCGTGCTTGCTTCCAGCACGGGTATGGATAAAGCAGTAATGAAAACCCTTTTCCTTGAACGTGGTCTGCCGGTTACGCCCTATATCTATTTTTTCCGCTGGCAGTGGAGAGACCGGGAAGTGCAGATTCAGGAGCAGATTCGGAAAGAGCTGGGGTTTCCCTGCTTTGTCAAGCCGGCAAATCTGGGCTCAAGTGTCGGTATCACCAAAACTCACAATGCCGGGGGATTGGCTGTAGCGGTTAAAGAAGCGCTGCTTTATGATGATAAAGTCATCGTGGAGAAGTTTGTTGAAGGGCGTGAAATTGAGTGCGCTGTACTGGGAGATGTCGAGGCAGAAGCTTCCCGCCCCGGTGAAGTAATACCCAGCAATGAGTTTTATGACTACCGGGCCAAATATATTGATGATCGCTCCAGTCTTGTAATTCCGGTTGAACTGGGGCCGGAAATTGAAAATAAAGTGAAGCATTATGCGATCGAAGCTTTCCGGGCAGTTGAAGGAAGCGGTCTGGCCAGGATAGATTTTTTTGTCGACCCGGCAGCGGATAGGATAATTATAAACGAGATCAATACCATGCCCGGCTTTACCAGCATCAGTATGTACCCAAAGCTGTGGGAAGCCAGTGGTGTAGCTTACGGGGAGTTGGTAAGCAGGTTGCTGGAGCTGGCAGAAACACGTTTTAGGAGGCGCCAGTCCCTGATGTTCGCTCCACCTGAATAACAACCGGTTTGCGGGGTGAGATTAATTACCGGAGAACAGATATCCCTCTTTGACCTGATCAATAATCATACCTTTCCGCTGCAGCATAAAGATTCAGTTGAACGGCGGGGTAAAGATAAAGCAGGGCTGTTGGAAGGGCTGAAAACCAGCGCGCTGTCATGCACGCGGTGTAATTTGAGAAGCAGTTGCAGTAAGGTTGTCTTTGGTGAGGGCAATGCGGATGCCCGGCTGCTGCTGGTCGGGGAAGCTCCCGGTGCAGATGAAGATCGGCTGGGAATTCCATTTGTCGGCCGGGCAGGAAAATTGCTCGACCGAATTCTGGAAGCAGCAAGTATAAAACGCGAAGAGATCTATATCACAAATGTGGTTAAATGCCGGCCTCCTTCCAACCGCCTTCCAGTCCAATCAGAGACCGCAGCCTGTTTGCCTCATCTGAAAGAACAAATCGAACTTATCGAACCGGAGATAATTGTTTGTCTCGGAGCGCTGGCTACACGTACTTTAATCGACAAGAATGCATCAATAAGCCGCTCCCGGGGGACGTGGCATGAAAAAGGCGGCTGCCGGATTATTGCCACCTTTCACCCTGCTGCCTTGCTGCGCGACCCCGGAAAAAAGAAATATGTCTGGGAAGACTTTAAAGAGATTGTCAAATATTACAATAATCCTGACCTAGGAGGCTGAGACTGATGAGTGACGAACTGGTTTTATTGGTAGATGATGAAAAAACCCTGGTCAAGGCGCTTTCGTTTAACCTGGAAAAAGAAGGCTTCCGGGTTGAAACAGCTTATGATGGAGAAGAAGCGTTGGAGAAGGTTTTTGAATTAAAACCGGATATTGTTGTTCTTGATTTAATGCTGCCCAAAGTTGACGGATTTGAAGTCTGCCGCCGCATTCGCAAGAAACTGGAAATTCCGATCATCATGCTCACCGCCCGCAGCGAAGATATCGATAAGGTTTTAGGACTCGAGCTCGGTGCTGACGACTACCTGACCAAACCATTTAATTCGCGTGAACTGGTAGCCCGAATCAAGGCGATCCTGAGGCGCAGTATTGTTCGTGATGAAGAGTCGAAAAAGACGATCCAAATTGGAAAGCTCCATGTTGACCTGCTGCAGCACAGGGTCAGACTTGGGGATCAGGAGATTAACCTTACTTCTAAAGAATTTGCCCTGCTCAGCTTTCTTGTTACGAATGTCGGCAACGTCTATTCACGGGAACAGCTTTTAGAACAGGTATGGGGCTACGATTACTACGGTGATGTGCGTACTGTTGATGTTCATATCAGGCATTTGAGAGAGAAAATTGAGAAGGACCCAAGTAACCCTGAAATGATCATAACCGTTTGGGGTACCGGCTATAAATTCAGGGAGGATCTTTAATGGCCAAGTTTTACAGCATCCGTTTCCGCCTCACGGCCACATTTCTGGCGATAATCCTGGCGGTGATGGTTATTATCAGCCTTTTCTTATACAACACACTTGAACGTTACCACATGAATAATCTAGAAGATAGTTTGGAAAGGTCAGGTTTTCTTGCCTCAGAGTTTGTAGTCGGCCACCTGCGCGGACAGGTCGATTCGGTACGCCTCAGCGCACTGGCCGAGAATATGAGCCGCCAGGCCCAGGCCAGGGTACTTTTTACGGATCAGCAGGGAGTCGTGGTCGGTGATTCAGTTCGCGTCGGCGGTTTGCTTAACCAGGGCCTTGAGCATGAATTGGTTCGGAGAGCGCTTGATGGACAGGTAAGCAGCAGTATTGGCTACAGTGAAAGAATCGACCATCAGGTGATACAGTTGACCGTTCCGGTATTTGAGGCAGATGATACAATAACCGGTGTGGTCTTTCTTTCTGCCTCCCTGGAAGAAGTCTACCGGATCCTCAATGATATCCGCCGGTTTCTCTTTTTAGCAACAGTTCTGGCCATGGCTGTAGTCGGAGGTGGGTCTGTCGCACTGGCCCGCCGTTTTACCGACCCCCTGGAGAGCCTGACTGCGGCGTCAAGAAAAATGGCCGAGGGCAAACTGGATCAACACATTGAAGTTTCGACGAGAGATGAAATTGGCCGCCTGGCTGAACAGTTCAATATTATGGCCAAGCGCCTCAACTATTACACAACCAACTTGAAGAAATTTGCTGCCGATGTGGCTCATGAAGTTAGGACTCCACTAACAACGATGAGCCTTTTGACCAGGGCTTTAAGAGAGCATGAAATGGAACCTGAGCAGCAGCAGGAGTTTATCGAAGACCTGGATAACGAACTGGAACGCCTCACAGCACTGGTCAGCGACCTGCTGGAGCTTTCGAAATTGGAAAAAAATGAAATTCAGCTTGAAGAGGTTGCCATTAATAGGCTGTTTAAGGATACTATCGGCGAATACCAGTACCGCTTTGCCAGAGCGGGCCTTGATTTAATTGATGAAATACCCGATCAGGAAATAATAATCCGAGGTGCGCCGGTACAGCTGCGCCAGGTTCTCAGTAACCTGCTTGATAATGCGATGAACTATACTTCAACTGGTGGTACAGTAACAGTCTCCCAGTATCCGGATGAGGATGAAGTGGTTACTAAAGTCGCTGATACCGGCTGTGGGATCCCCGAAGAAGACTTAAACTATATATTTGAGCGTTTTTTCCGGGTTGATCGGGCCAGATCCCGTGAAGGCGGCGGAACAGGACTAGGCCTGGCCATAGTTAGCGAGATTATCGCCAAACATGGAGGAAAAGTCTGGGTGGAAAGCAAGGAAGGTGAAGGAAGTAGCTTTTATTTTACCCTGCCGCTTGTGGAAGAGTAAAGATGTTATTAAAAAAAAATACTTTTTAAACACTATTTTAAAGGATAAAAATTTAAGTATGATAAAATATCTTTGCCCTTGTTTAACTTTGAGGTGTTAATTCATGAAGCAAGTACAACCTTATTACTATATAGTCGCTCTTGCCGGCCTGTTTATCCTGGCCGGTTTAGTGCTTTTTTCCCTGCAGCTGTTGCCGGCCGCTGAAAGCAATGCTGCTGTAAGCGTTGATCCTGTTGCTGAAGGGCAGGGCGACGCTATTTACGATATGTGGTTCTCGCGAGCCGAATTATACGACATGAGTGTCGATTACGGTTTAAATAGCATCCTGTTCAGCACCGATAACAACACGGTGACACTGCTTGACAGGGAGCGCAGGTTACTCTGGGACAAGGTTTTTACCACATCGCCCTTGCAGGCAAAGCTATCATCCTGCGGCAATTATGCCGTGGTGGGAACTGCCGGGGGCAGGGTATATTTTACCTCTACGAATCAGGAAACATGGTGGGATCATGAAGGCAGCCCTGTTGAAAAGATTGCCATTTCACCCAACGCTACCTGGATAGCTGTTTCCCGGTCACAGCCGGATCAGGATTTATACCATCTTGATTTCTTTAGCAAGGAAGGTGTCCTGAAATGGAGTATCGAAACCGGGCCGATCGAAAATCTCTATTTAACCAGCGAATACCTGGAGCAGGCCAATATTTACTACACCGCTTACGAAGATGAGCAGCCGGTAATTACCGCTGTCAACCTGGAAGGCGAAGAGCTGTGGTCCTTCGAGGGGCAAACTTTAGCTGCAGTTTCCAGGCATGGCAGCCGTCTGGCCGCTGTAGAAAATAACAGGATCATCGTTTATGACTCGCTCGGCTATGCTCTCTGGTCCACTTCTCTTCCAATCGAAGCCAGCGCCATAGTTTTTAATCCTCAGAATTACAACCGCATTCTTGCCTACGGCAGCAGGGAAGGGGCGGATGAAAATTTGTTCTACTTTGATCTGGCTGAAGATCTGCTGTGGATGAAACGTATTGCCGACGGTTCGCTTTTTTCTTTCACTGCCGACGGACAACATATTGTTACCAGTTCCTGGCGTCATTACAAGGAAGACTACACCCAGATGTTTTTATTTGACCGTACCGGAACTGAGCTAAACAGCTGGGAAGTAGCCATGCGCGTTGAGCGACTGCATGTATCGAGTCATCCTCATTTAGTTGCAGTATGCGGTGAAGATGCATATATTGATCTTATTGATTTAAGACCCCTGTTTAACGAGGCAAATGGCAGTGGTATCTCGGACGGAGAGCTCTATAACCCGGTTACAACCGGACTGAGACCCGATGAATCCAGGATCACCCTCTACTTCACAGATGAAAATGCCAACATGGTTCCGGTAACACGCTCGATAACCTATACGGAAAATCCGGTCCATGCCGCCCTGGAAGAACTTGTACGCGGCCCCGCCCGCGGCAGTTCGCTTTACAGGACTATCCCGGAAAAAGATATTTCCATTGATTCAGTATTTAATCCGGAGGACGGCAGCCTGATAATCGAGCTATCGCAGGAACTTGTTCAGCTGGACGGCGCCGCCCAGGGTAAAGCTGCTTATGATTCCCTGCTGATGACAGCAAGTTCATTTAGAGAAGTTAAAGAAATTTACCTCACGCTGAACGGGGAATTGATCGAAACTTTTGGCGAGGGGATACAGCTTGAACAGCCGCTTACTCCACACCGCTGGAATAATCCGTTCTACGTTCCCGTAATGAGCGGTAATCGCTATTACCTGATGGCCAGGGAAGGGGCAGAAGGAACAGCAGATGTCAGTTTGCAACGCCTGATCGAGGAAACCCTGCTGGTCGTCCGGGCCCTGCCGTTTGTTCCCTCAGACCTGGAGCTGATTAATATCAGTCAGACTCCCGAGCAGATTCAAGTTAACCTGAATAGCTCGCTGCGGGCTGTTTTTCCCGAAAACCCGACTGAAAAAGAACGAATGAAAGCAACCTTAGTGCTTGATGCCATATTCATGACTGTTTTTGAAAACAGCCATTCTCTAAGAGTGGAGATCATACTCGACGGGCAAACCTGGAATTCCCCGGCCGGTTATCCTGCTGTCAACCGGTTTTTCCGTCAGCCCTACTTCATAAACCCCGAGCAATGACACTTTCTATTTGATAATTACCCGGCGATAGTCTAAAATAAGTGAAAAAGCGCCTAGGAGATAACGTATGCAGAAATTTAAAGAAGAGATCGGCAGGCTACTTGCCCCGCTTGTCTCGCTTGATCCGGAAGAAGTCATTACCCTTTTGGAAGTGCCCCCGGAAACCACCTACGGTGATCTTGCTTTTCCCTGTTTTACTCTGGCAAAAAAAAGAAAAAAGGCTCCTCCTCTTATCGCTGAAGAGTTGAGCGGGGAACTCTCCGGCAGAAAAGGTCTGTTCTGGGAAAAAGCAGTTCCCCGCGGGCCCTATCTTAATTTTTTCATTACACCCGGCGCTTTTGGGCACGAGGTATTGAGCCAGATCTGGGAAAATGGTGAAAAGTATGGTCATACCGACCTCGGCAAGGGCGGTAATGTGCCTATTGATTACTCTTCTCCGAATATCGCCAAGCCGTTTGGGATCGGTCATATCCGCTCCACAGTTATCGGCCATGCTTTGTACCTGATTTACAGGGCTCTTGGTTATAACAGTATCGGTATCAACCACCTGGGAGACTGGGGGACACAGTTCGGTAAATTAATTGTTGCCTTCAAACGCTGGGGGGAAGAGAGTAAGCTGGAAGCAGATCCTGTCAATTACCTTTACCGTCTCTATGTTCAATTTCACCAGCGGGTCGAGGAAGATCCGGAACTCGATGACGAAGCGCGTTCCTGGTTCAGAAAGCTGGAAAACGGAGATGAAGAAGCTGTCGGCTACTGGAATCGCTTTCGGCAGCTCAGCCTCGAAAACTACGAACTGATCTATAACCTGCTGGGCATTGAATTCGAACATTATCACGGTGAGAGCCATTATAACAAGATGCTTGATCGGGTGATCAACCTTGTTCAGGATAAGGATATTGCCAGGGAGAGCGAGGGAGCTCTGATGATCGATCTCGAGCCGCACGGTCTGCCACCGGTTATGCTGCGCAAAAAAGATGGCGCCACGCTTTACATCACCCGAGACCTGGCGGCTGCCATCTACCGCTATGAGACTTTTAATTTTGCCCTCTCTCTCTACGTCGTCGGTGCCGAGCAGACCCTTCATTTCCAGCAGCTGTTTAAGGTACTCGAACTACTCGGCTTTGACTGGTCTTCCAGGTGTATCCATGTTCCTTTTGGGCTGATCCGGTTTAAAGAAGGGCGCATGTCTACCCGTGCCGGTAAAATAATCCTCCTCGAAGAAGTTTTACAGCGCTCAATCGATATGGCCCGGGAAATTATTGAAGAGAAAAACCCCGATCTGGTTGATAAAGAGGGCGCCGCCAAGGCGGTCGGCCTTGGTGCGGTTCGGTTTGGCGACTTAAGCAATGATCGGGTTAAAAATATAGAATTTGACTGGGAAAAAGTGCTCGACTTCTCCGGAGAAACGGCAGCATATATTCAATATGCCCATGCCCGCATCTGCAGTATTTTACGCAAAGCCGGAGCGGAGTTTGCAGAGTGGGACAACAGCGCCGCATCGATCCTGGTTAAGGAAGAAGAAACCGCCCTGATAAAAACTCTGGCTATACTGCCGGACAAAATTATCGCCTCGGCAGACAGCTTGCGTCCTTCCATCCTGGCTCGTTACCTGATAGATGTAGCCCGAGAGTTCAACCGGTTTTACCATAACTGCCCGGTCCTAGGCAGTGAGGGAGAGTTAAAACATGGAAGGCTGCTCTTGATCAGCGCGACCAGGCAGGTTATCGCCAACGGGCTGGCCCTGCTGGGCATTGCTGCCCCGGAGGAAATGTAACAGAGCTACTATCAGGGCAAAAGAGCGCCTGCATCAGCTTACGAACCCTGGAATCCGCTATTTAATGCATGGAGGTTGGTATATGTTAGATTTAAAGTTTGTCAGAGAAAATCCCGAAGTAGTCCGCCGGGCCATGGAGCAAAAGGGTGAATCAGGCGATTTAGACGGCCTGTTGGTCCGGGATAAAGAGCGTCGCGATCTGCTAAAGGAAGTTGAAGAGTTGAAGCAGATCCGAAACCGCGTTTCGAAAGAAATTGGCCGGGCCGGCGCAGACAGTGAAGCTTCGCAACAGAAGAAAAATGAAATGCGGAAAATATCAACATCGATTAAAGACTTGGACGATAAACTGCGCCGCCTCGATGCCGAAATGGAGCTGCGTTTGCTTAGTCTTCCGAACATCCCTGATCAAGTTGTTCCCCGGGGTAAAGATGAATCCGATAATATTGAGCTGCGTTCCTGGGGTGAAAAGCCGCGGTTTATGCACAACGTGCTTGCTCACTGGGATATCGGATCTAACCTGGGTGTCATCGACTTCCCCCGCGCGGGGAAAATAGCCGGCAGCCGCTTTGTCGTATATTTCGGGGCTGGGGCAAGACTGGAGCGGGCCCTGATATCTTTCATGCTCGATCTGCATACAACTGAACACGGCTACAGAGAGGTTTTCCCTCCCTTCCTGGTCAATGAGGCCAGCATGACCGGTACCGGACAGCTGCCGAAATTTGCCGAAGACGCTTTTAAAATTGAGGGAACAGATCTTTACCTGGTTCCAACCGCCGAAGTGCCGGTCACCAATCTGCACCGTGACGAAATCCTGGAAGCTGACCAACTGCCGATCTGTTATGCCGCCTATACCGCCTGTTTCCGGGCTGAGGCGGGAGCTCACGGCCGCGATACGCGCGGATTAATCCGCCAGCATCAGTTCAATAAGGTTGAACTGGTCAAATTTGTCCGGCCCGAGGAGTCTGATCAGGAGCTGGAAAAACTGACCCGTGATGCCGAAAAAGTCCTGCAGCTCCTCAAGTTGCCTTACCGGGTGATGTTGATGTGCTCGGGCGATCTCGGTTTCGCCCCGGCTAAAAAATATGATCTGGAAGTCTGGCTTCCGGCAGCCGACACCTACCGGGAAATATCCTCCTGCAGCAACTTTACCGATTTTCAGGCCCGCCGCGCAGGAATCCGTTACCGTCCGGCGGCTGGTAAGAAAACGCAGTTTGTGCACACCCTGAACGGATCAGGTTTAGCCGTCGGGCGCACCGTTGCCGCTATCCTTGAAAATTACCAGCAGGAGGACGGCAGTGTGATTATTCCTGAAGTGCTGCGCCCCTACTTTAATGGCCAGGAGAAGATTACTGAATACTGAAGCAGTGACCTGAAGGTTTAACGCTCCAATAGCAGAACGGTTTTGCCTGTTTCATCGAACAAAAGCAGGTTGTCGCCGTCTATTTCAAAATTGCTGACCAGGCTAAGGGCCTCTGTAAATGCGGATTCAGCCTCCATAATATTTTCCTCACAAAGGATCTGGGTCATAATTGGTATTCCAATGATCAATTCATCGTCATCCTGAGTATAGTCCGCGCTGTAAACGTTGCAGGGAGCATTTCCACTGATGGTACCATTGTCAAAATTAGCGCTGACATCCAAGTCGTCATTTACAGACCGGCCCATGATTTTCGATACCTGCCAGCTCGTACCTTCCAGGTTCAAATCCGGCTGATCAGGAACTTCGCATGCCGCCAGAAACACCGCCATCATAAAAACAATAAAAATCAAGTGCGCTTTGCCGCCCATTTTAATATCTCCTCTCTTTTAATGGCCATAAATTGATAGGCCACAGTTATGCAAAGAATATCAAATTGATAGAGGTTTCGAACTAGATTGCCAATTATATGTTCTTGAATTATAATACTCTTGGCATAAGATATCAGGTAAGAGCAAAAAATTGCCGGGATGCCGGGAACTCTAAAAGGCCTGAACGATATAATTTCACCGCGGCCCAATGGAAGGCCTAATTTATTGCTGCCGGTGAAGATGAGCAGCTATTTGTATCATACCATTATTTGAAAAGGAGCTCATTTGATGAAAATTTTAGTTTGTACCGATGGGTCTGAGCAGAGTAAAGCAATCTTAGAGGAAGCTTCCAGGGTTGTTGAAGAACACAACCCTGAAGAGGTTGTTATCCTGCATGTTTATCAATCCTCAGTGCCTCCTTATTTCGGTGAATATATATCAAAAGACAGACTTGAATACCTTAAGAAATTAGAAGAAAAACAAAACGAGGAAGTAAGTGAAATCTTGACGGAAGTCCTGGAAACGCTAAAAAAGAAGAACATCAAAGCGAGAACTTTTATGCAACAGGGGGTCCCTTCTGAAATCATCGCTAAGGTTGCTTTAGAGGAAGAGTTTGACATGATTGTAGTTTGCAGCGAAGGGCGAGGCGGCTTGAGAAAAATAGTTCGCAGGATCAGAGATGTCAGTTCAAAGCAGGATAAAAAGCAAGATAAAACGAAGACCACGCTGATACCGGCTTTATTCCTTCGGCGTAAGGAGAGCTAACAGGTTTTGTTCTTTCGAATGCTTTTCCAACCACTTTGTGGGAGCCTCGGAGTAACTCTTAAGGCGAGGGTTGAAGCATTGTTTATTCTGCTCTGTTTGCGGAGAGTGATAGCGATAGTTATAAGTATCTTCATAGGACAGTATGCTGGGCCGGAGAACACCTCCGGCTTTTTATATAAATAATATCCATACTTTGGGGATCTGATTTGTTGATTACTCCGAAAATCCAGCCTACGTTGCCGGAAGGATCCGAAAAAGAAGCGGCATCATGACGCATTGAGCTTGCCGATCAGTGCCTGGTTAGAGAGCTGTGTGGCAGCCACAAGAGTGTGTTCAAAACCGTACTCCATGCATTCCGGGTCCCCTGTCCTGACGAAGCACTGCGTATGTTAAGCGGTTTCAACGCCGGCGGCGGTTCTATTGGCCTAACCGCGAAAGCAGGAAAAAAGATATCGACATCATGTATCAAATTAGTAAAAAATTTTATAGTAAAGAAGGATTATTTTTAGATCTGCCGAAGATAAAAAGAATTCGCATTAAACACAATAATGGAAAATATTTATATATATTACCAAATGGTAAATATAATTAGTAAGCCCAGCACTTATTCACTGGTTTCTATCGTAGCCAATAAAATTGCATAAAAATAATCAGGATGGAGGGTTAGCTTTTGTCTGAGCAAAATACATTGTTGTCTAAAGCGGCAACCGGTATCAAGGGCCTGGATGAAGTTTTAAGCGGGGGGCTCCCTCAAGACAGAACAACCCTGGTGTGCGGTTCTGCCGGCTCCGGAAAGACCTTGCTGGCCGCAGAGTTTCTGGCACACGGCGCCAACAGGTTTGATGAACCGGGTGTATTCATGTCCTTCGAGGAGACCGAACAGGATCTCAGTGAGAATGTGTCATCACTGGGTTTTGATCTGCCTGCTTTGGTTAGGGATAAAAAGATAATTGTCGATCATGTTCATATTGACCGGGAAAATATCCATGAAACGGGCGAATATGATTTGGAAGGCCTGTTTATCCGGCTCGACCATGCCATCAATTCAATTGGCGCCAAGCGTGTGGTGCTCGATACGGTCGAATCGCTTTTTTCCGGTTTACCCAACCTTCTCATCCTGCGCACGGAACTGCGCCGTCTATTTCACTGGCTAAAGGACAGGGGTGTTACTGCCGTAATTACCGGCGAACGCGGAAATGGGGCCCTTACCCGCCACGGCCTGGAAGAATATATTTCAGATTGTGTAATTTTACTTGATCACCGTGTTATCGAGCAGGTTTCCACAAGAAGGCTGCGCGTGGTTAAGTATCGCGGCTCGACACACGGCACCAATGAATATCCTTTCCTGATCGATGAGGAGGGCATTTCGGTGTTTCCGATCACTTCGCTGATCCTGGGGCATACTGCTTCAGAAGAGCGGATTTCGACCGGTATCAAAAAACTGGATGACATGATGGGAGGGAAGGGGTATTTCAGGGGCAGTTCAATACTGGTTTCAGGCACCGCCGGTACAGGAAAAACAAGCCTTGCTGCCCATTTTTGCGAAGCGGGCTGTGTCCGGAATGAACGAGTGCTCTACTTTGCTTTTGAAGAATCTCCGGCCCAGGTACTGCGTAACATGCAATCCATAGGCATTGATTTGAAATCCTGGATCGATAAAGGGCTGCTGCACTTCAATGCTGTCCATCCCTTGATGCATGGCATGGAGATGCACCTGGTTGCGATCCTAAAAGAAGTCAACAAGCTTAATCCGGACATTATAATCGTCGATCCGATCAACTCCTTTGTTACATCAGGCAACGACCTTGAAGTCAGGGCGATGCTAACGCGGTTGATTAATTACCTCAAAGGGAAAGGCATTACAGCTCTGTTTACCAGCCTGACTGAGGCCGGCAGTAACCTGGAAAAAACGAATACTGCCGTTTCCTCTCTCATTGACACCTGGCTGCTTTTACGCAATATCGAGATCGACCATGATCGTAGACGAGGCGTGTACATTCTGAAATCACGGGGTATGGCTCACTCCAACAAGATTATCGAATTTTTGCTGACTGATCAGGGTGTTGATCTGCTAAAAAATGATCGGTAGCCATCCTTCAGGACATTAAAGGAGATATTTTCATATGTCAGGTAAAAAAAACAATGTAAACTGGAATTATTCCAAGCTGTCAGAAGAACCCGATCAGGTTTATAATCTGAAGCTTTACGTTGCCGGGCAGACTCCCAAATCGCTCGCCGCTTTCGCCAATTTAAAGGCGATCTGCGAGGAACACTTGCACAACAAGTATACCATCGAAGTTATTGATTTACTGGAGAATCCGCAGCTGGCAAAAGGTGACCAGATTGTCGCCATCCCCACGCTGGTTCGACAATTGCCCGAGCCGTTGCGAA
>SKPH01000010.1 GCA_007119615.1 Syntrophomonadaceae bacterium
GCCGGTTAAAATATTGCCAAGCAGGGCGACGACAAAAATAGCGGCTAATCCGAGGAACAGGTGATAATCTTTAAATAAGATCAAATCGCGGATCGCGCCCATAGTGCAGAGACGGGTGCGTTGGGCGAGAATGCCGACCATCAATCCGGCACCAAGAGCCAGAATAACCGGTGCAGCCATAGAACCGGGGCCTTCTTCGCTGAAGAATATGAAGGCAGGTGCGGCAATCAGAAGGATTAAGAGCACCATTACCAGGAAAGGTCCGGTATAGCCTGTAACCGGGGTTTGCTCGTAGCTTCGGCCCAGGGTATAACCTTTTCTTAGAAAGAGTGTGCCAAACCAGATGCCGAGTATATATCCCGGCAATGCGATAAGGGCGTTCCAGTCTCCGCCGGCCATACGCAGGACCATACGCAGGGGGCAGCCAAGAAAGATCAATGCTCCGGCCATCATCAACATGCCCAGTACAAAACGGAATACCGGACTGGAACCTCCGGTTGACTTGAATTCGCGGGTATAGATTGCTGCAGCAAATGCTCCGATAACCAGCCCTACAATTTCCGGCCTGAGATACTGGACTACAGCAGCTCTGTGCAGGCCAAGTCCACCGGTGATGTCACGAATAAAGCAGGCAATGCAAAATCCCATGTTGGAAGGATTGCCCTGCAGTACCAGGACAACAGCCAGGAGTCCGACAACAGCACCGGCAATTATAATGAATAAACGATCACGCATGACCACCCTCCTCTAAATATTTAAAATATCTACCCGTTTAATTATATTTGAAGAACTGTCACTTATTAAATACTGATTCATAATATGATTAGAGCAGGTCATTTAAAAAAGAACTTTTCGTTTTAACAAGCTGCCGATAGTGCAGGAATTCAAACAGGTTTATAGAAGTTATGATGTTATTATTCAGCAACCTCACCTTTAAACGAATGGAATTGATGACCAGTGGGACATAGCAGCGAAGACAGAACAGCGATGAAAGAAAGCGGAATGTACGAATCTTCCTATGAAAGTGATGCCTGCGGACTGGGCTTTCTTATCGATATAGAAGGCAAAACATCTTACACCATTATTCGCCAGGGTGTAACAGTCCTGAAAAATCTTCTGCACCGTGGAGCTACCGGCGCCGATGATCAGACCGGTGATGGAGCCGGTCTCCAATTTCAGATCCCGGATCGTTTTTTCCGTAAAGTTTGTGCTGAAAATGGATGGACACTGCCCGGCCCCGGTAATTACGGCGTGGGGATGTTTTTCCTACCCAATGACAGCATTTCAAGAGAGAATTGTTGTAAAGCGGTCGATAAGCTTGTAGTTGAAGCAAATCTGAAGCTGATTGGCTGGCGCGATCTGCCCGTTAATCCAGATATCCTTGGCGGCATCTCTCTGCAGGAAATGCCCTTTATCAGGCAGTGTATAGTTGACGGTAATGGTTTCAGTGAAGAAGATCTTGAGCGCAAACTATACATAGTCCGTAAAGAGGCAGAGCGTGAAACTGCAGTGCTATATAACGGCCCGGATATTTTTTATATCCCCAGCTTTTCCTGCCGGACTATCGTATATAAAGGACTGCTGATGCCTGACCAGGTGGAAGCATTTTATCCGGACCTCCTTGATCAATCGATGGAAAGTGCTTTTGTAATTGTTCACCAGCGTTACAGCACAAATACTTTTCCATCCTGGTCACTGGCACAGCCATTTCGCTATCTTTGTCACAATGGAGAAATCAATACCCTGCGCGGTAACCGTAACTGGATGGCTGCCCGTGAAAGGGATCTTCAGTCGGATCTTTTCGGCCCTGATATCAAAAAAATACTGCCGATTCTGGAAGCAGGCGCCAGTGATTCGGCTAATCTCGATAATGCCCTGGAGTTAATCTTTAACGGTGGCAGGACAATTGACCACGCTATGGCTATGCTTATTCCCCAGGCCTGGGGCGATAAGTACCCAATCGGACCGGATCTGCGCGGATTTTTTGAATATCATGCCGGGATTATGGAGCCGTGGGATGGTCCGGCAGCAGTGGTATACACTGACGGTCGCAGGGTTGGCGCATTGCTTGATCGGAACGGTCTTCGTCCGGCCAGGTATACGGTCACAAAATCCGGGTTTATGGTTTTTGCTTCTGAAGCCGGGGTTATCGATCTACCTGCAGAAGAGGTAAAAGAGAAGGGCGCCCTGCGGCCGGGTGAAATGCTGATGGTGGATCTTGATCAAAAAAGGCTGCTTAAAGATACCGAACTAAAAATGAGGCTGGCCCGTCGCCGTCCATACCGGCGCTGGACCCAGGAAAACCAGATTACGATCCACGGTTTTTTTAATGCCATGGCTCCGCTTCAGGTTGATGAAGAATCCCTCCTGGAGGGGCAGAATTTATATGGCTACACCCGGGAAGATCTAAACTTGTTGTTAAAACCGATGGCTGCCGAAAGCTCCGAGCCGGTCGGCTCCATGGGTGCAGATCAACCACTTGCTGTTCTTTCGGAAAAACCGCAGCTGTTATTCTGGTATTTCAAGCAGCATTTTGCCCAGGTCACCAATCCGGCTATTGATCCCCTCCGTGAAGAGCTGGTTATGTCCCTGATGACGTTTATTGGCTGCGCGGACAACCTGCTAACAGAAACGCCGCGTCATGCCCACCTGATAAAATTAAGCCACCCGATTTTATCCAACGAGGATTTAAGCCGGCTTTGCAGTCTTGATGAAAAAGGTTTCAGGAGTACGAAGCTGAAAATGCAGTTTCCAGCCGGTGGTGATGGAAACGCCCTTGCTGATGCTCTTGATCGGCTTTGCCTTCAGGCCCGGGAAGCCGTAGAAGAAGGTCATGGCCTGTTAGTGTTATCGGACCGCAACCTTGATCCTGATATGGCGCCCATCCCTTCACTGCTGGCTGTAGCTGCGGCAAACCGGCACCTGGTCAGCCGGCGTTTGCGTACCGGGATTGGTATCCTGGTAGAGAGCGCTGAAGCACGGGAAGTGATGCACATGGCTCTCTTGCTTGGTTACGGCGCCTCGGCCATCAACCCTTATCTTGCATTTGAGTCCGTTGCTCACCTGGCGGAAAAAGGGCGGCTCGGCAAAGTGCTCTCACCCCAAAAAGCAATGGAGAATTATGTGCGGGCCCTTTGTAAGGGGATCCTGAAAATAATGTCCAAGATAGGGATCTCTACCCTGCGCAGTTACCGTAGTGGCCAGGTTTTTGAAGCAGTTGGTTTGAATGATGAACTGATCAACCGCTACTTCGAGGGCACCAGCTCCCGTATCCAGGGACTTGGTCTCAACGAAATTGCTGAAGAAGTAAATTTACGCTATCGACAGTTTTGCCGATATATATCTCCGGCAGGCCGGGGAAGCCTGCTGCCCTCCGGAGGTCATTATACTTATCGGGCAGACGGGGAAAGGCACCTCTGGACCCCGCAAACTATCAGTTTACTGCAGCATGCTGTCCGCAGTAATAATTATGATCAGTACCTGGAATATGCAAGGCTGATCAATAACCAGGCTGAGCAGCAATCAACCCTGCGCGGACTGCTGAGGTTTAAAAACAGCAGTCCTATCTCCATTGATCAGGTAGAACCTGCGGCTGAAATAGTAAAGCGTTTTGTTACCGGGGCAATGTCGATGGGATCAATAAGCCCCGAAGTTCATGAAACTTTGGCTCTTGCAATGAACAGGCTTGGCGCTAAAAGCAATTCCGGCGAAGGTGGAGAAGATCCGGTCCGGTATCAACCTCTGCCGGATGGGCGCAGCCGCGTTAGCGCTATTAAGCAGGTAGCCAGCGGACGTTTTGGGGTTACTGCAGAATACCTTGTCAATGCAAAAGAGCTGCAAATTAAAATTGCCCAGGGCGCGAAACCGGGAGAAGGGGGGCAGCTGCCGGGACATAAAGTTAACGAAATGATAGCCCGGGTCCGCCATTCCACCCCGGGGGTTACCCTGATTTCTCCGCCTCCGCACCATGATATCTATTCGATTGAGGATATAGCCCAGCTGATTTATGATCTTAAAAATTCCAACCCGGAAAGCAGGATCTCCGTGAAACTGGTTTCAGAAGTTGGTGTAGGCACCGTGGCTGCCGGGGTGGCCAAGGGACATGCCGAGATGATTTTGATCAGCGGGTATGATGGCGGAACCGGAGCAGCTCCGCTTTCGTCAATCAAGCATGCAGGAGTTCCCTGGGAACTTGGGCTCTCAGAAGCCCATCACACCCTGATCATAAATAGCCTGCGCAGCCGGGTCAGGCTGCAGGTTGACGGCAGCCTGAAAACTGGACGCGATGTTGCCATCGGGGCGATGTTAGGGGCCGAGGAATTTGGTTTTGCCACTGCTGCCCTGGTAGCCTGCGGCTGCGTGATGATGCGCGACTGCCACACCAACAGATGCCCGGTTGGAGTGGCTACCCAGGATGAGCAACTGCGTCGCTGTTTTAGCGGGAAGCCGGAGCATGTGGAGAACCTGATGCTTTTCATTGCCGAGGAACTGCGCGCGATCATGGCTTTCCTGGGAATCAGAACAGTCGATCAGCTTGTGGGACGATCTGACCTGTTGGAACAGGACCGCTCTGTAAAGTTTTGGAAATCCGGGACGGTAGATTTAAGCAGAATTCTTTATAGACCGGAAGCGCCTGAAGAAGAAGTTCGCCGGACCAGGCCGCAGGATCATCAACTTGAAAAAGCTCTTGACTATAAGCTATTACCGCAGGTGGAAGAGGCGATTGAAACCGGGAAGCCTGTGGTTGTTAACTCTGCTATCAGAAATAGCAACCGCACTGTGGGCACGATAATATCCAGCCGCATAGCTGTCAAATACGGCAATCAGGGTCTTCCGGATGATACTATTAAACTTAATTTTACCGGTTCTGCCGGACAGAGTTTTGGTGCTTTTGCTTCTAAGGGGATGACCATGACCCTGGAAGGTGAAGCTAATGACTATATCGGAAAAGGCCTGTCGGGGGCCCGGATTATTCTTAAACCCTTCAGCGGTGGTAGCTATAATCCAGCTGATAATATTATCGGCGGTAACGTTATCCTCTATGGCGCCACAGGCGGCGAACTTTATGCCAACGGTAGGGTCGGGGAGCGTTTTGCCATCCGCAACAGCGGGGCGAAAGCGGTTGTGGAAGGGGTAGGTGATCACGGTTGTGAATATATGACCGGTGGCAGAGTGGTTATCCTCGGCCCGACCGGAGTGAATTTCGGCGCGGGGATGAGCGGTGGCATTGCCTATGTTTACGATCGGAAAGGAATTCTCGATCTGAACAGCAACCTTGAAATGATTGACCTTGAGCCGGTAACAGAGCAGGAAGATATTGCAGTGCTTAGGAATCTGCTGGAAAAGCACCTCAAATATACCGGGAGTGAGCATGCCCGCTTGATCATTGAGGATTGGCGCGACAGCCTGCCGTACTTTATTAAGGTATTTCCCATGGAATACCGTCGGGTTTTAGGCAAAATGAGCAGGGAAGATGAAGCTGTTGAAAGGGCACTACCACAGGATAATTAACGGGTAACAGGAGACCGGGTATGACAACTAAAAAAACTGAATCGATAAACCGTAAAGAACCGGGCTACCGGGATCTAAAAGAGCGTCTCGGTGACTTCAAAGAAGTTGAACGAATGTTGACCACGGTAGAAGTGCGCGAGCAGGCCGCCCGGTGCATGTCCTGCGGTACGCCTTTTTGTCACGGTTATGCCTGCCCGCTGGCGAATATCATTCCGGAAATTAATGAACTGATCACGGAAGATCGGTGGAAAGAAGCGCTTGAGCTTCTGCTTTCCACCCATCCATTCCCGGAATTTACGGCCCGCATTTGCCCTGCTTTATGTGAAGGCTCTTGTGTGAAAGGGATTAACGAGCAGCCTGTTGCTATCCGCCAGATTGAAAAAATAATCGTCGAAAAAGGTTTTGCAAAAGGGTGGATCCGTCCCCGGCTGTCCCTTAATCGCCGCAGTGAAAGTATTGCCGTTATCGGTGCCGGACCTGCAGGCCTCGCTGCCGCTGACAGCCTGAATAATTACGGATTTAAGGTCACTGTTTTTGAGAAGGAACTCAACCCGGGCGGTCTGCTGCTCTACGGTATACCGAATTTTAAGCTTGAAAAAGATATCGTGAACCGGAGAATCAATTTAATGCGGGAAGAGGGCATAGTCTTTGAGTGCGGTGTAACTGTTGGCCGTGACATATCTTTCAACTATCTGAAAAAGCGTTTTTCCGCAGTCTTGTTAACCGGTGGCACTCAGCAGCCACGTGACATAAATATACCGGGTCGTGAACTGAAAGGGATCATTTTTGCAATGCAGTTTCTCAAGGCGCAAAATAAGAAAATAATTGGTGAGCCGTTGGCACCTGGTGAGGATATTACTGCAGAAGGCAAAAAGGTAGTTATCATTGGCGGAGGTGATACCGGTTCCGATTGTCTCGGAACAGCCCTGCGTCAGGGTGCGAAAGAAGTATACCAGTTTGAAATATTACCGCGTCCGCCTGAATTGCGACCGGAAGATAACCCCTGGCCGCTATGGCCGCAGATTGATCGGGTGTCGAGCAGTCATCTTGAAGGTGGAATCAGGCGGTGGTCTGTTACGACTAAAAAATTTGAAGGTGATTCAAAAGGCCGCCTGAAGCGTTTGCAATGTATGGAAGTTGAATGGCTACATAAGGAGGGTAGACAGGTGCCGGTTGAAATTGAAGGTAGTTCTTTCATGGTTGAAGCCGACCTGGCAATCCTGGCCATGGGATTTCTCGGACCGGGTCCTGATCCCCTTGCCGATCAGCTTGATTTAAAACGGGATCAGCGTGGTAATATTGCAGTGGATGCCAACCATATGACTGAAATCTCCGGTATCTTCTCAGCCGGTGATATGGCCAGGGGTCAGTCCCTTGTTGTGAAGGCTATGGCTGACGGAAAAGTTGCTGCTGATAGTATTAAAGTATATATCGATTCTGAGCAACAGGAAAGGTCGTGAATTATGGATTTTGAACAGATCCGGGCTTTTCTGAACGTAGCTTCCCTGAGAAGTTTTTCCGAAGCCGGTGAAAAAATGTTTATCAGCCAGCCAACTATCAGCGTGCGGATTAAAGCCCTGGAAGAAGAGCTGGGTGTTAAGTTATTTGACCGGTCCAAAGCCCGTGAACCATCCCTGACAGAGTCCGGTATGATCTTTCTTGACTACGCTCAGGCCGTGATTAACCTTTATGACGACTGCAAAGAAAAGCTTTCAGACCACAGGGAGTCGGCTTCCGGGCTTCTTTATATTGGCTCCAGCACCGTCCCGGGGTCTTATTTGCTCCCCGGCCTCCTGGCAGCCTTTAGAAAGATTGCGCCATCGATTGATTTCAACGTAAATATTCTCGATACGACCGCAGTCCTGGAAGGAGTTCTGAACTATAGTTACGACCTGGGTTACGTTGGTCTGATTAAACCGGACGAGCGGTTGAAGTATATCAGCCTGAAAGAAGATGAGTTGGTATTGTGCGTCCGCAAAGGTTTGTTTCAGAGCGGCGATTACAGGGAAGGCATTCCGCTGAATATTTTACAGGCCCAGCATTTAATTCTTCGTGAAAAAGGTTCTGCCACCCGCCGGCTGCTTGAAAAAAAATTAAGCGAGAACGGTTTAGACCTGGATGGTTTTGATGGAGTAACCTGTATAAACAGCCTCGAAGGAGTTAAGCAGGCTGTTAAAGCGGGTCTCGGTGTTGCTGTTGTTTCCAGGCTTTCAGTTAAGGAAATGGTTCAGGCCGGTTTTGTTGATACCTATCCTGTATCCGGCCTGGATCTGAGTCGCTTCCTTTACATGGTTTATCACCGCAGCAGGGTGTTAGGCGAAGCAGCCCGGAAACTCAGAGATTTCACCATTAAAGAATTTACTAAATAGGGAAATCCTACTATAATAGAACTAGCAGGTCGCAGACACCCTGCTTAATAAAAAACAAGGAGTTTTGGATGCAATTAAATAAAAGCAAACGTTTCAACTATTGGACCAGGGCGGCAATGATTGGCGCTCTTTATGCGACAATAACCGTAATATTTGCCCCGATCAGCTACGGGATGGTTCAAGTCCGGATTTCGGAAATGTTATTGGTGTTGCCTTATTTTATGCCGGCAGCGATACCGGGGCTTTTTGTTGGAACCCTGATCGCCAATATGTTCGGCGGTTTAGGTATTCTGGACATTGTATTCGGAAGCCTGGCTACCCTGCTATCCGCTTACCTTGTTTCGAAAATCGGCAATAAATACCTGGTACCCCTGCCTCCGGTTATAATTAACGCTATTGTTGTTGGACTTGTGCTGCACTACGTTTTAGGTTTACCGCTCTACCTGACGGCAATGTGGGTGGGAATCGGCCAGGTTATTGCATGCTACGGGCTGGGGCTGCCCCTGCTGCTGCTTCTTGAAAGGCATCGGCACATATTTGAATAAAGTTAGAATTCCAGGGAGGGATGCCAATGGCAGGTCACTCAAAATGGGCTAACACAAAACACCGTAAAGCCAGACAGGACGCTGTGAAAGGCAAAGTATTTACAAAGCTGGCTCGCGAGATTACCGTAGCCGCCCGGGAAGGTGGGGAAGATCTTGATACCAATTTCAGTCTTAGGCTGGCGGTTCAAAAAGCGCGTGAAAACAATATGCCCAACGATAATATTCAACGCGCGATTCAAAAGGGAGTCGGGGGCCAGGAAGGGTCGAGTTATGAGCAGGCCATTTACGAAGGTTATGCCGCCGGAGGGGTTGCAATCCTCCTGGAAGCGCTTACCGATAATCGTAATCGAACCGTTGCTGAAATCCGGTATATCTTTTCCCGCCACGGCGGGAGCCTCGGGGAATCGGGATGTGTTTCCTGGATGTTCAACCGGAAAGGATTCCTGTCAGTGAACAAAAGTGAACTCAGGATTGATGAAGATGATCTATTGCTTATTGCCCTTGATGCCGGCGCCGAAGATATAGAACTTGAAGATGACGGTACTTTCAGCATTACCACTGAGCTCGAAAATTTTGAAAGTGTCAAGAAACAATTACAGGAGCAGGGTATTCCAATCGCTTCATCCGAAGTTACCATGCTGCCCAGCTCTACAATAAATATTAATGATGCCGATACTGCGGGCCGGATCCTTCGGTTGATGGAAGCGCTCGATGATCACGATGATGTCCAGAATGTATATGCAAACTTCGATATTCCCGCAGAATTGATGGTTCAATAATGCGTATTATCGGAGTGGACCCGGGTGTTGCCATTACCGGTTATGCCGTTATCGATGAACACGGCAGCGATTATATTTGTGCCGCTTCAGGGTGTATCCGGACGGATAAAGACCTGCCTTCGGCTTTACGGCTGCAGGCGATCCACGATCAGGTTTTTGAACTGGTCTCGCTCTATAGCCCGGAAACCCTGGCAGTTGAAAAAATATTTTTCAGTAAAAATGTACGGACGGCTTTTCAGGTTGGTGAAGCCCGCGGGGTAATTATCCTGGTCGCCGCGAGGTGCGGCCTTGATTTATTTGAATATACACCCCTGCAGGTTAAACAGGCTGTCGCCGGTTATGGCAGAGCAGAAAAAGCGCAGGTGCAAAAAATGGTCCAGATGCTTCTGAAACTGCCCCGACAGCCCGCTGTTGACGACGAAGCAGATGCGATGGCCGTCGCCCTGTGTCATTTACAGAATCGGCGCTGGCAGGACGCGATAAAAGGAGGCAGGCCCTAATTGATAGAATTTTTAAGAGGACGCCTGGTAGAGGCAATGCCCGGTAAAGCTGTTCTCGAGATAGGTGGAATCGGCATTGCTCTTCAAATGCCTCCTGTCGATGATGATCTGCCCGGCTTATCAGGACAGGAAATAACACTCTACACGCACCTCCTGATTAAAGATGATGTAATAAATATTTACGGTTTTCGAAGCGGAGAAGAACGCAAGCTCTTTAACCTGATACTCAGCGTTAGCGGGTTCGGCCCCCGGTTGGCCCTGTCCCTGCTGGGAGTATTAACTGTATCCCAACTCTATGTTGCCGTCCTGGAAGAAAACATTCCCCAGCTTACCAGGGCTCACGGTGTCGGACGAAAGGCCGCCCAACGCCTGGTTCTGGAGATTAAAGAAAAGTTACCGAAGGTTATTTCAACTGAGGACCTCGCAGCCTGTCCGGTTTCCCAAACCGGTTCGACTGTTTTTGATGATTTAACTGATGCGCTCTGTGCTCTCGGTTATTCAAACAGCGAATCTGCTGCAGCGGTCAGTAAAGTTATTGAACACCACAAAGATCTGTCCCGAGAAGATTTATTGAAACTCGCTCTTAAGAATATGACTAAAAGCTGAGTACCTTACCCTAATGCGCTTGTGAAGGGAGAAGCAGATGGAAGAACGGATAGTCTCTGCCCGGCGGCAGTCTGAAGATGATCCCCAGGTTGAAATCGGCCTCAGGCCGCGTTCACTGCAGGAATATGTTGGCCAGGGAAAAATTAAAGAAAAGCTCTCTATATATATCAAAGCCGCTATGGAAAGAAACGAAGCGCTGGACCACGTCCTGCTTTACGGCCCACCCGGCCTGGGCAAAACGACCCTTGCCCATATTATAGCCTGGGAGCTGGGAGTAAACATCAGGGTAACCGCCGGCCCGGCAATCGAAAGACCGGGGGATCTGGCAGCGATACTGACAAACCTGGGTCACGGTGATGTGCTTTTTATTGATGAAATTCACCGTCTCAGCCGTTCGGTCGAAGAAATTCTTTACCCGGCCATGGAAGATAATGCCCTGGATATTATTATCGGCAAAGGGCCCGGAGCCCGTTCCCTGCGCCTTGATCTTCCCCCGTTTACCATGATCGGCGCTACCGTCAGGGCCGGACTGCTAACCTCGCCATTGCGTGATCGTTTTGGAGTAGTCGATCGCCTCGAGTTTTACACCCACTCTGAATTGGAGCAGATCATCACCCGCTCGGCAAATATCCTGAATGTCAAAACAGAAAAAGAAGGCGCTTCGGCTATCGCCGGCGCATCGAGAGGCACTCCTCGGGTGGCCAACCGCCTGCTTAAACGAGTCCGCGACTATGCCCAGGTCAAAGCGGATAATATCATAACCAAAGCCGTTGCCGAAGAAGCGCTGCAGATGCTGCAGCTCGATCAAAAAGGTCTGGATGAAATAGATCGCCGCCTGCTGCTGGCCCTGGTTGAAAAATTTGACGGAGGCCCGGTCGGCCTGGATACTTTGGCTGCCTGTATCAGCGAAGAACCGGAAACCCTCGAGGATGTTTACGAACCGTACCTGATGCAGCTTGGACTATTGAAAAGAACGGCCCGCGGCCGGATGGTAACTGGTGAAGTATATACATATTTAAACCTCAAGCCGAAAAACGATTCCCAGCAAAAGTTGTGGTAGAGAGACGGGAGCCGGATGGCAGAAGTTGGAATTGAGAAAATGGTTGAATGATAAAAACTTAAAAACCGGAACGTGAATTGTATAAAAGTATAGCAAAGATTGATTTTCGAAAGCGGGTTCAATATTCATTTATACCGTTGACTGATATTTTTTGCTTGATGTCCCGATGTCTGAGATCTGAATTGCCTGGAGGTTTTTTCTAATGCCCGACCTGGGCTCGTTCGGAAGATTACTGCTTATAAGCGGTGTGTTGATTGCTGTTGTCGGACTTTTGCTATTGCTGGTCGGCAGGTTAGGCCTGGGCCGGCTGCCCGGTGATATATTTATCCAAAGAGAAAGCATCACATTCTACTTCCCCCTCGCCACCATGATCCTGATCAGTATCATTCTGACCCTGGTCCTAAACTTCATAAGACGTTAATACGGTTTTGGTAAAAAAATTTTAATCTGTATATTTGCCTGATCAGATTGAAAGCAGGTCTTAAATGGAATACAGCAGGTTGAGTGATTACGATTACCGGCTTCCGGCCGAACTTATTGCCCAAACACCACTTGAACAAAGGGATCAGTCCCGAATGCTGGTCTTAAACCGCCAGGATGGAAGCAGGGAGCATACTATTTTCAAAAATCTTCCCGACTACCTGGAAACAGGGGACCTGCTTGTTTTAAACAATACAAAAGTAATTCCGGCCCGCTTAACCGGAATGATTAAGGGTAAGGATACTTTCGCAGAGATATTACTTCTGCACAAACTTAACAGCGGGCACTGGGCGGCCATGGTCAGGCCCGGTAAAAAACTGAAACCGGGAGCCAGAGTGCTGATCGGTGATGATGTAGAAGCTACTATCGAAGGTTACGGCCTGGAAGGGTTGCGGGTAGTCAGTTTCAAGGCTCCGGAAGCAATTGAAGACCTTCTCCCCCGGTTGGGCAAAGTGCCGCTCCCACCTTATATCACAACGGAGTTAGAGAACCCGGACCTGTATCAGACAATCTATGCCGTCGAGAACGGATCGGCCGCAGCTCCGACCGCAGGTTTCCACTTTACGAAGGATGTTTTTACCGCACTGGAAAGTAAAGGTGTAAAAACAGCATGCATTACCCTTCATATCGGCCCCGGTACTTTTCAGCCGGTTAAAGCAGAAAATATTCGGGATCACACTATGCACTCCGAATATTACCTCATCGATACCGGAACATCCCGCCTGATTAATAAGACCAAAAATGAAGGCAACCGCGTTATTGCTGTCGGCACCACAGTTTGCCGTGTACTTGAGACAGCGGTAACCAGCAGGGGCAGATTTGAAAGCCGGGAAGAAGGCTGGACCAATTTATACATTTATCCCGGTTTTAAATTCCGTGCTGTCGATGCCATGATCACCAATTTTCACCTGCCAAAGTCTACTCTTTTAATGCTTGTCAGTGCTCTGGCCGGATACGATAACATAATGTCTGCTTACCGTGAAGCTGTTGAAAAGAAATACCGGTTTTTCAGTTTCGGAGATAGCATGCTGATATTGTAAACAGGCTCTAATACGTTGACAGTAAAGCCCGCTTAAGATAAGCTATAGGATGGATGAATAGCAATGGCCATTAAATTTGAAATAACCCGAGAATGCCGGCAAACTGCCGCCCGGAGAGGCGAGCTTCATACTGCCCATGGCCTGATTCAGACCCCGGCTTTTATGCCGGTTGGCACACAGGGGACGGTTAAGGCTCTGATTTCCGGGGAACTGGAAGAAATGGGCACGGGATTGATTTTAAGCAATTGCTATCATCTCTTTTTACGGCCCGGTGTTGAAATAATTGCCCGGCACGGCGGATTGCACCGCTTCATGAACTGGCGGGGTGCAATTTTAACCGACAGCGGCGGGTTTCAGATTTTCAGCCTCGGCGGTTTGCGGAAACTTGATGACAGGGGGGTTGCCTTTACCTCCCATATCGATGGGACAACACACTTTCTCACCCCGGAAAGGGTAACGCGGCTCCAGAATATGCTTGGCTCTGATATCGCCATGGTTCTCGACCAGTGCCCACCTTATCCCGCCGGGTATGAAGAAGTCAGCACTGCAGTCAGGCGCACGGCAATTTGGGCCCGCCGCAGCAAAGAGGCCCATCTGAATCAGAATCAAGCCCTTTTTGGCATTGTCCAGGGCGGGATTTTTGAAGATTTGCGCCGGCAGTCGGCTGCCGGGCTTGCAGAAATGGATTTTGACGGTTACGCCATTGGCGGTTTAAGTGTTGGTGAACCGAAAAATCTGATGTATGAAACGCTGCAGACCACTGTTCCTGAACTGCCGCCTGATAAAGTTCACTACCTGATGGGGGTAGGTTCACCGGACGCTTTACTGGAGGCTGTCAGGTGGGGTATCGATATATTCGATTGTGTCCTGCCGACGCGTATTGCCCGGAATGGCCGGGTGATGACATCACGGGGTTATCTTCCAATACGCAACAGTCTTTATGCGACAGACCTATCGCCGCTTGATGAAGCTTGCAGCTGCCCTGTCTGCATTAACTACAGCCGGGCATATATTAGGCACCTGTTTAGTGCCGGAGAAATATTGGGCTTAAGGTTAACTACTTATCACAACCTTTTTTACCTGGCCCGGCTGATGAAAGAGATCAGGGAAGCTATCAGTGAGGATCGTTTCGAGCAGTATTACCGAAAAATGAGTCCACGACTCACAAAATTGTATGGAGGTGTAGTTTAGTGAATTTGGAATCTCTCGGACCATTTGTACCACTGATTTTATTGTTTGTCGTCTTTTATTTCTTACTGATCCGGCCCCAGCAGAAACAGCAAAAGTTACGCAAGGAAATGTTAAGCTCACTGAAAAAAGGTGACCGGATAGTAACAATTGGCGGTATCCACGGAATCATTAAAGAAATTGATGAAGCAGTTATGGCTGTGCGGGTTGCCGATAACCTGAACCTGAAGTTTTCCCGTGCGGCAGTAGATCGGGTTGTTGAGGATGAGACCGAGTAAGCAGCATTCATTGGGAACCGGAAGATAAAACCGGCACGATAATAGTTATGTTTTAAAAGCACTCCTTTCAATCACCGGCCGGTGTAGAAAGGAGTATCTTTTTAGGGCCTGACTTTGAATCTGGATAAAAGAACATCACAGGGTAAACAAAATGTAAGTATTTACAACCTACGTAAAGCATTTTACCGTAAAGGCTGGTGACCTAATCAGTGGATCTTATTACCCTTGCCTGGGAAAAAAAGATTAAAGAGGAAGGCCCCCTGGCCCGGCGTATGCGTCCCGGGAACCTTGATCAGTTCGTCGGACAGGAACAGATTCTCGGCCCGGGTAAGCCCCTGCGAAACCTGATTACAACCGATAAACTGGTGTCGCTGATTTTTCAAGGCCCTCCGGGCACGGGGAAAACCAGCCTGGCGAGGATAATAGCTTCTGCAACCAGGGCAGCTTTTACCCAGCTTAACGCTGTTGCGGCGGGGGTTAAGGATGTCCGCCAGGTTATTGAAGAAGCCCGCGATAACTGGTCCCTGCATAACCGGCGAACAATTCTCTTTATCGATGAAATACATCGCTTCAATAAGGCCCAGCAGGACGTTTTGTTGTCCGCTATCGAACAGGGCACAGTGATATTTATCGGTGCTACCACGGAAAACCCTTTCTTCTATCTCACCGGGCCGCTGCTTTCCAGGACACGACTGTTTACTTTCGAACCGTTGCAGAGCGCTGAGATTGTTAGCCTGCTTGAAGTTGCCCTGGAAGATTCTGAACGGGGATTGGGTAAACTGCAATTGAATATTGAACCCGAAGCATTGAATTACTTGGCTGATAAAGCAAACGGGGATGCCCGGGCCGCGCTAAATGCGCTTGAAATGGCTGTCCTGGCCGGAAAGAAAGAAGGCGAGCGGATCAAGGTGACGGTCGAATCAGCCGCCGAGGCAATGCAGAAAAGGCTGCTTTCATATGACCGGCAGGGAGATACCCATTACGATATGGCCTCCGCCCTGATTAAATCGATTCGGGGCTCAGATCCCGATGCAGCCCTTTACTGGATGGCCCGGATGCTGCAGGGAGGAGAAGATCCTGTCTTCATTGCCCGGCGCCTGATCATCAGCGCTTCTGAGGATATCGGCAACGCCGACCCCCATGCGCTGAGCCTGGCTGTCGCCGCTGCCCAGGCAGTGCAAATCATCGGTCTGCCAGAAGGCAGGATTCCCCTGGCCCAGGTTATAACTTACCTGGCAGGCGCCCCAAAAAGCAATGCCGCTTACCTGGCTATTGGTGAAGCCTTAAAGCTGGTTGAAGAAGAACAAAACCTGCCGGTTCCTCCTCACCTGAAAGACAGCAGCTATAAAGGCGCCAGGAGGCTCGGGCACGGCAGTGGTTACCGCTATCCGCATGATTATCCGGGTCATTATATTGAACAGGACTACCTGCCTGCAGGATTGGCAGAAAAAACATTTTACCGGCCCACTGAACAGGGCAGTGAAAAAATAATTCGCGAGTACCTGGAGAAAATCCGGGCTGTAAAGGAAGAGTAAGATCAAGGCCCGGTGAGAGAGTAAATCGATGCCAACTGACCAATTTTATTATGCGCCGTTCAAAACATATCGGACCCGTTTTATAGTGCATGGCTCGCGCTTTATCGCCACCCTGGCTCCGGCGGCCAATGAATCTTCGGCCCGGGAGATCATTTCTTCAGTTGCTGCTGAATTTCCCGACGCCACCCACCATGCTTATGCTTACCGTATCGGAA
>SKPH01000029.1 GCA_007119615.1 Syntrophomonadaceae bacterium
CTTGAACACGACCACTGCCTGGAAGTGATGGTCCTTAAAGGGCGGGCTTCTGAAGCAAAGGAACTGTCCAGCCGGCTGATCGGCGTTAAAGGAGTCAAGCACGGCAAGCTGACTATCACTTCGACCGGTGAAAAGCTGAATTAATGACCCCTTCCATAACTCTCGGATGCCCCGCCAGGTCACAGCGCCAACTAACTGATCGAAACAGTCCGGTTTGCAGGCTCAGCTTTTCAACCTGCTCTTGTTGTCCGACGCCAATTTCGAACAAAACCAGGCCGGGAGCCTCAATGTAGTCCGGCAGTATATTCAAGACGGAGCGGTAACTGTCCAGTCCGTCTTCTCCTCCATGCAGCGCTTCAGCCGGCTCATGATCCCTGATCTGATCCGGCAGGCCTGTCATATCTTCACTGCTTATGTACGGGGGATTGGAGACAACCAGGTTAAAGAGCGGTGTCGGTCCTGCTCCCTTAAGGGCATCAAAATAGTTGCCCCGAAACCACCTGATTTTATCCTCAAGGTTGTATGCCCGGGCATTGATCCTGGCCTGAGCCAGTGCTTCAGCAGATATATCAACAGCCGTAATCGAAGCTCCGGGTCTTTCCAGGGCCATTGTAACAGCCAGAACACCGCTTCCTGTTCCCAGGTCAATACCCTTAATTCCTTCTCCCCCGGGCTCAAAATGAAAGGCCGACCATTCCAGTGCACTTTCAATGATCATCTCTGTTTCCGGCCGCGGGATCAAAACGGACCGGTTGACCAGAAAGCGTCTGCCGTAAAAATACTTCTCACCGGTAATATAAGCAACGGGTTCTCCGCCACATCTCCTCATAACCAGCTCACGGAAGGCGTTCTCAGTTCCCGGGGGTATGGCTTCAGCCGACTTTAAGTAAAGCTGCAGGCGCTCGGATTGCATACAATAAACCAATAGCAGCTCCGCTTCAACACGGTACTGCTCAATGCCGGCTTTTTTCAAGCAAAAAGAAGCTCTTTGGAGAGCTTCTTCGATCGTTGTCGGATTCATTTTATTATCATTCTCCTGCCGCTTTCAGTTTTTCCGCCCGCTCATTTGCGCTCAACTCTTCGATAATTTCATCAAGATCTCCTGCCAGGACCAGGTCCAGTTTGTGTAACGTCAGGTTAATTCTATGATCGGTAACCCGATTCTGGGGATAGTTGTAGGTACGGATCCGCTCACTGCGATCACCGCTTCCAACCATCGTTTTACGGGCCTGGGCCTGTTCAGCTGTTTGTTCAGTTATAAATTTATCCAGCAACCTGCTGCGTAAAATGCGCAGCGCTTTTTCTTTATTCTGAAGCTGCGATTTTTCATCCTGGCAACTTACGACAACCCCGGTTGGCAGATGGGTAATCCGTACTGCCGACTGGGTAGTATTGACACTTTGCCCTCCCGGTCCGGTGGCACAGAAAGTGTCTACACGAAGATCCTGCGGGTTGATCTCCACTTCAACATCCTCCACCTCAGGCAGAACTGCTACAGTTGCTGCCGAGGTGTGGATACGGCCTCCCGACTCTGTTGTCGGTATCCGCTGCACCCTGTGAACCCCACTTTCATATTTCAGACGGCTGTAAGCGCCCTTGCCTTCTACGCCGAGAATTACTTCTTTAAAACCGCCAATATCGGTAGGATGGGATTCGACGATTTCCGCTTTATAGTTGCTTTGCTCCGCATAACGTGTATACATCTTCAACAGGTCGGCAGCGAACAGCGCTGCCTCGTCCCCGCCTGTTCCAGCCCTTATTTCGATAAAAACGCTCTTTTCATCATAAGGATCCCTGGGAATCAACTGTTCTTTAAGATCTGATTCTAGCTTATCCTGCTCCAGCTTTAAAGAATCAACCTCCGTGCGAAGATAGTCGGACATCTCCGCCTCTTCACTGTTTTTAAGCATCTCTTCAGCTTCTTCAAGTTCACGGCTTATATCTTTCAGCCTGCGGAAAAGTTCAACCAGCGGTGTTAAAGCGGCAATTTCCCGTGACATGCTGAGCCATTCTTCACGGCGGTCAAGCACTTTGGGATCGCTTAACAGTTTTTCGAGTTCGCTGTATCGTTTTTCGATATCTTCCAGTTTGTCAAGCATTCAGGATCACCTCAAAAATTTTTGCCGGTTCTCACCGTATTGACAATTGAAGGTTAGAAGTTGGGAGTTGGATTAAAAGAAGGAAATAGAAGGGACACACCTTCAAAACGGTTACTTCTAACCGTGCAGCGGCATAAACAACGATGCTGTTTTTTTCATGCCGGCTTCAAAACTTGTAAAACTTTTTATTGCCCCGGCAATAATTTAAATTGCTGGATTTAAAAGCTGCGCTTACTAGAAAAAGAGCAGAGCTTCTGCGCCCTGCTCCCGCTTTACATTCCGTATTTGCGCTTGAAGCGTTCTACACGGCCTCCGGTATCTACAAACTTTTGTTTGCCAGTGAAAAAGGGATGACATTTGGAGCATATTTCCACTTTAATTGTTTCCTTGGTGGATCCTGTCTCAAATGTTTCGCCGCAGGCACATGTAACAGTGGCGCGGTAATATTTAGGGTGAATATCCGGTTTCATTCGATCCATCCTCCTTCTTTCATTCCAGTCCCAGTGTAAAATCATAGCACATTGCCTGAAATTCTGCAACTATAGGAAAATCGTGAGATATGATTTACACCGGCTGCTACATTGTGTGCATATTCCCTAAAAATTCTTCGTTTGTTTTAGTCTTTTTGAGCCTGTCCATTAGCGCTTCCAGGAACTCGATACTGGTACTGCTGCCCATGGCTTTCCTGAGCGCCCACATCAACTCTATCTTATGCTCATCAAGCAGCAGTTCTTCACGACGTGTCCCGGACCGCGAAATATCAATTGCCGGGAAGATACGACGCTCTGCTATACGACGATCGAGGTGCAGCTCCATGTTGCCGGTACCTTTAAACTCTTCATAGACAACATCATCCATCCGGCTGCCGGTATCGACAATAGCCGTTGCAAGGACAGTCAGACTGCCGCCGCCGTCGATCTTGCGCGCCGCTCCGAAAAAACGCTTCGGTTTATAGAAAGCTCCGGGATCTATCCCTCCTGAAAGGGTTCTGCCGCTGGGCGGTATTACCAGGTTGTAAGCCCGGGTCAACCTGGTGATGCTGTCAAGAAGGACTGCAACATCCCTGCCCTGCTCAACCAACCGTTGTGATCGTTCAAGGACTAATTCAGCAATATGAATGTGGTTTTCCGGCTTCTGGTCAAATGTTGAGCTGACAACATCGGCATTGACGCTTCGCTCCATATCGGTTACCTCTTCCGGTCTCTCGTCGATCAGCAAAATAATCAGCTCAATATCTGGGTGGTTAACTGAAATACTGTTGGCAAGCTGTTTTAAAAGCATCGTCTTTCCGGCTTTCGGAGGCGACACGATCAAGCCGCGCTGCCCCTTGCCGACCGGTATTAACAGATCAATAATTCTGGTCGATAATATATGCGGTTTTGTCTCCATGCGAATCACTTCTTCGGGATGAATGGGAACCAGTGAGCTGAACCGGGGGCGATTTGCAGCCCGCTCAGGATCTTCGCCGTTTATTTTTTCAACTTGCAATAGGGCGTAATATCGTTCATTGTCTTTCGGCGGCCGAATCCGGCCGGTAATTATATCGCCAGTTCGCATATTGAACCGGCGTATTTGCGAGGCGGAAATGTAAATATCATCTTCTGAAAAATAATATTTTTTCCGCCTTAAAAAACCAAACCCGTCAGACATAATTTCAAGCATGCCTGATGCACTGTGCTGTTCACCGTTTTCTGAAAACAGTCGGGTCAGCGCTTCAACCAGTTCCTGCTTGCGCATTGTTGACTGGCCTTTAACCTCATGCTCTTTCGCCAGACGATGGAGATCATTTAAGGTCATCGTATTTAATTTATCTGTGTCCAAAACTAGCCACCACCTTTTGTTAATTGCTGCCGGACTTAAAAAGCAGGAAAACTGCGGTCATATAAGCAATCAGGACCAGCAGAGTGTCATACCCGATTCGGCAAAACTTTTTTTCCGACCTGTATATCAAGCCAAAGATAACTATTGTGCTTATAAGGACGACCATGACCGCTGATATCAGATGGTTTTCAGATACTGCGTAAAACAGCGGCGCCCGGCGGTAAAAAATGTCGGCCAGGAACACAATAAATAAGTTCATAAAATTTGCCCCGAAAACATTAGCTACCGCCATATCAAGAAAACCCAAACGCACTGCTGTTATCGTAGTTACGGTCTCGGGAAGCGATGTGCTGATTGCCAGTAATATTGAACCGATAAAAGTATGGCCCAGGCCGGTTTCCAGGGCAATTCGATCAGATGCCCCGGTGATCCAAACTCCCGCAACTACGATAAATCCTGCTGCTATTGAAAAGTGCAGAAGGGCCCGGCCCGTTGAAACAGCTGTATCTGTTGGACCAATATCATCTCCGGCAGGGACAGGAGAAAGATTCTTCTTTTCGTAACGATATACCAGCCTGCTGCCAAAGATATAGACCAGGGCTATAAGCAGGGTTTCAGCACCAATCCAGCCAATCGGAAGGTATACAACACCAAGCATAGCGATTGAAGCCAGACAGATGGTTATAATGCTCAGCGAAGCGGAAATAATATGACCCCGGTTAATACGGCCGGTTAACGGGCCTCTTCCTTCGAGCAGATCAATAACCGCCAGCAGTGACAGGTTAAACAGGCAGCTGCCCAGTATATTACCCATTGCCAGGTCGGGAGCATCAATAAATACCGCGCTAAGAGTAGTCACCAGTTCCGGCAGGGATGTGGCAAGCGGCAGCATTAAAGCTCCCGCCCAGGCTGTTCCAATACCGGTATTTTCGGCAACAATTGCCGCGCTCCTGGTTAGCTTGCTACCTGCAATAATAATAATTGCCGCACATAAAATAAACTGTAGCCAAGGATTTATCATTTTGCTCCCGGGGTATCGCGCTATATTAGTTGCCACCGATCATATCAGTGTACAAAGAGGCAGTAACGGTTCAAATTCCTTTATGATGGGGGATAAGTAATTTATAGGCGTATACCAGCTTTATTCCAGGAAATTTATCTTACAATAAGGAGCAGAAACTGTTATTATTATGCCGGATTAGAGTAGTATTCGCGATCATTTCTAATATTCCTGCTCTATAATGCAAAAAAACGTTAAATCCCGGGCAACTTATTGCTCCACCCGGCTGTCCCGGAAAATCAATTACAGCATCGTGGAGGTAACAAATGGATTAGTAACAGACTCAATGCCAATTGTTGTTGACGGGCCGTGTCCCGGATAAACCTCCGTTTCAGGCGCTAAAACCAGCAGGTTTTGCTTTATGCTTTCCATTAATGTTCCATGAGAACCGCCCGGCAGATCAGTTCTGCCAATTGAGCCGGCAAAAAGGGTGTCACCACAAAATACTGCCAATTCTTCGCGCAGACAAATGCCGCCTGCCGTATGCCCGGGTGTCTCAAAAACATGTAAAGTTATTGTTCCAAAAGTAATCCGGTCTCCATCACTGATAAAGCGGTCTGGTCTCGGTTGCCTGCGCAGAATAAGCCCCAATCCAAATCCCGGATTGTTGTACAGTTCAAGATCTTTTTCGCAAAGCAACAGGGGAACGGCATACTTTTCTTTCAATTTGCCATTTGCGCCGATATGATCGATGTGCCCGTGCGTATTGATGATATACTTCATTTTCAATTGCAGCGCTTCTACATTCTCAATAATCCTTTTCCCCTCGGCGCCGGGATCAATAACAACTGCTTCACCTGTTTCAGAACATGACACCAGGTAACAATTAGTGGCAAACATACCAACTACTAACGTTGTAATATCCATCCGGTTTTCCTCTCGTTATGAATACCTCAATGGTGCAACCGTTAGTTTAGGAGACACGTCTGTTAATGCCAGCCGAGTACTCTCTGAACAGCCGGTAAAATATCGGTCAGGTCATTTAATCCGGGTTTAATGAAGCGGCGCAGGGAGGGATCGCCAATAAGTAATACTGGAACCCGGTTATAGGTATGATCGCGTCCGGAAAGATCTTCGAGGTTCCCGTGATCGCTGGTTACCATCAGCATAGTCTCTTTACTGTCGACCTCTTTCGCCAGTGCGGCTATAAAGCGATCCAGAATACCGATAACACGTCCGGCTTCCGGAAGATCAGCCATATGTCCGGCCAGATCACTTAAGAAATATTCGAAAAGGCAAAAATCATTACAATTGCTTATTTCAGCAAGCCTGGCCGCTCCATTTTCAGGTGTTATCAGCGGAACATCAAAGCCCATTCGCTGTAAAATATCATTGGTAATGTCCATATAGAGAGCCCGCCCGGCTTTTAAATCATTTAAACTGTAAAAAGGCAGCCCGCCGTAGTAAGTAATCAGTGTTGAACAGGAATACCGGTTCCCCGGAAGCCCCCTGCGTAAATGCTCGAAGAAATGCGGCCGGTAAGCGTTGGCAAATAGTGTTCGGAACCCTCTACTTTTAAGCTGCCGGAAAAGACCTTTTACGGATAGCAGCATCCTCAGTTCTTGCTCGGGAAAACCATTCAAATGGCGGCCCAGTAATGCGGGTGCATTTACACCGGAAAAGATAGAAGCCTGCCCGGTTGCGCTTTGTGGAAGCCCCGGAATACCGAGTGTAGCATCAAGGCTCAGAAGAGAAGCCCGGGGTCCGTCATAACCGGCAGACTCTTCCGTAAGACGCCTGCCCTCCAGAATGCCGGCCAGGCCGGGAGTCTCAACCTTTGCAAAAGGGTTTGATGGCCTATCTTTGCCCAACCCGACCCCGTCGATAAAAATAAAGAGCAGACGCAAGATCCAGCCTCCGTTTATTCACCTTTGACTTTTTATTCTTCTTCAGATTCCGGCTCCTCAACTTCAGGTTCCGTGGGATCTTCTAATTCGGGTTCCATCTCGAACCCAAAATTTTCAGGCCGCTCTCCGAGAGTCACAGTGACTTCTTCCTGCTGCTCATCACGGAAGTAGATGATTGTCATGGTATCTCCGGGATAGAAATGCAGTAACCGGTCGAAAAGCTGGGCCATATACTCAATATCCTGTCCACCCATCGATACGATAATATCACCGGGCAGTAATCCTGCTTCGTCGGCAGCGCTATCGGGTGCTATCTCAATGATCAGAACTCCTTTTTCCGGTTCTGCATCACTGTAATCAACCCAATCATCGATTATTACTCCCAGGTGCGGCCTGATAACACGCCCATGCTCCACGAGGTCAGCCATTACCCTTGATACAGTATTACTGGGGATGGAGAGGCCAATCCCCTCAACTCCCAATAAAGATATTTTTGCCGTGTTAATGCCGACAATCTCTCCATCGGTATTGACCAGCGGCCCTCCGCTATTGCCAGGGTTGACCAGGGCATCGGTCTGGACAAAGGTATGAGCATATTCACTGCCGGGAAACCTGACCTGCCTTCCGACCGCGCTGATTATACCGGCAGTTACCGACTGCTGGAAAAAACCAAGCGGGTTACCGATAGCCATTACCGTTTCTCCTACCCGGATCAGGTCTGAATCACCCAGCGCCATCTCGGTAAGGCCGGATTCATCTACGCGCAGCAGGGCAAGATCGGTTAAAACATCGAACCCAATCAACTCGGCTTCGTAACGGCCCCTGTCTGGGATTATCACCGTTATACTTTCCGCCCCTTCAACAACATGATGGTTGGTTACGATATAACCGTCTGATGCTATGATCACCCCTGAACCTGACTCAACCTGCTCCAGACTCGGTTCGCCAAAACGGGTTATGAAAATATGCTTATTTACACCGACCACAGCCGGCATAATTTCTCCTATTATATCTGCAAGGTTTGAATCGAACCCGGGTGAAGGCACGGGTTGCACTTCCTCCTGCAAACCATTCGCCGCTTCTTCAATAACAGGATCATCAATGGCCGGAACAAGATAAAATGTGAATAAACCGTAGACCAGGGCCGCGCCCAGAAGAATGCCCAGGAGGCCAAATGACAGGTAGCCGATAAATGACCAGCAGACCCCCCCAAGGCGAGAACCTGAATAATTATCGTATTTGCGTTCCATAAAGGAATGCCTCCTTAACTCTTAGTTTATAACAAGTGAATGCCGCCTCAGAATTTGAGGGCGGCTCAAAGACTTTGCCACAGCAATTTCATTCCAGGTCTCCCGCTTGTTCCTGGTAATCTGATTCGCTTTCCCGGCGGATACTTGCTCCCAGTTGAACCAGTTTCTGTTCAAGGTTATCGTATCCCCGATCAACGTGTTCTATTTCATTAATCTGGCTTTCGCCGTCGGCCATCAGGGCAGCGATAATCAGCGCCGCCCCGGATCTCAAGTCGGGGGCTGTAACAGGAGCCCCGGTTAGTGGCACCCCGCCCTCTACAAGGGCGGTTCGACCTTCAACTTTTATCCTGGCGCCCATTCTCTTTAATTCATCCACATGGTTGAAGCGGCCGTCAAAAACATTCTCAGTAATGACACTAAGTCCCCTGGCTGCCGTTAGCAGGACCATGCAGGGGGGCTGAAGGTCAGTCGGGAAGCCCGGGTAGGGGAATGTTTTGAGATCGGAGGGAGCAAGCGATTCTATACCTTTAACCTTAATTCTTTCCGGCTCTACTTCAACTGTAGCTCCTGTTTCTCTGATTTTTGCCGTAATTGCTTCAAGGTGTTTCGGTATGACATCTTCAACGATTACACTGCCCCCGGTAGATGCAGCCGCCAGCATGAATGTTCCGGCTTCAATTCTATCAGGAATAACTGTGTGCCGGGCACCGGAAAATTTTCGGACACCATCTATTCTTATTACATCGGTCCCCGCTCCTCTGATCGATGCGCCCATCGCGTTCAGAAAGTTTGCCACATCCACTATTTCCGGTTCTTTGGCCACGTTCTCCAAGACCGTTCTGCCTTCAGCTGCCGCCGCGGCCAGCATCAGGTTTATTGTTGCCCCGATACTGACTACGTCCAGGTATATATGTGCTCCAACCAATTTTTCTGCTGAAAGATTAATCATGCCGTGCTCAATATTTATGGTCGCCCCCAGGGCTGTAAAACCTTTTAGATGTTGATCAATCGGCCTCGGCCCGAGATCACATCCCCCCGGAATTGGAACCTCCGCCCTGCCATAGCGGGCCAGCAGACTCCCCATAAAATAGTATGAAGCGCGCATTTTCTTTACCAGCTCGTACGAAGGGGCTAGATTTGAAAGATTTCCGGGAGTGAGCTCCAGCGCATCTCTGCCCCTCCTGCGAATCAAGACTCCAAGGGTTTCAAGAATTTTGATCATGGTGTGGACATCGGTAATACCCGGCAGATTTTCAAGCTGAACCGTTCCGGATGACAGTATTACCGCTGGAAGCACTGCCACAGCAGAATTTTTTGAACCGCTTATTTTTACACTGCCGGATAGCCTGGTGTTGCCTTGAACTATAAATTTTTCCATCTTAACCTCCTGGTAAGCTTCTATCTAAGTTTCTCTGCTTTTATGAATGGCAATATGCTAAATATTGTTTAATCCAGTATAACACTATCCTGCTCGATATTGCCGGTAAAAGCATTTATATAGTAATGCTTCTTCCCGTCCAGTGTAACTCTCCAGACAGGAGGAACCTCCCATTTTTCTGCATCATATTCTCCGCTGAAATAGCCCAGCTCCACCTGGTCGATTCCCTGCTGGTCAAAACTTGGTCCAAGCTCGTGGACTAAGTTATTTAAAGCCTGAGTTGCGGAGATAACTTCCATCTCCCGGGCCGGTATTCTTTCAACCGGCTCGAGCCAGAATATTTCGATCAGCTCAATATGGTCAGATTCCACCACCACTTTCAACTGGCTGGCGTAGATAGGAATATTTCCAAGGAGCTGATAGTGATGAAAAATCATTCGCCCTTCTTCACTTCTTTCCATATAATCAAATGTAATTCCTTCCGGCATTAATTTCTCGTTTTCCAGAAACGCTTTTATCAAAGCTCTTAGTTCACGCTCATCCAGGTTTATTGCATTCTCAGCCAGAAGAACACCCGGGTTATAAACTACCCGCATCAAACCGTTGGAATGGATGATGATTGTTTCCCTTTCCGTCTGAAAGTTTGTCGTATTCTCAGAATCACTTACCCATGCCCCTTTTTCAATGAAGTATTGCAAAAGCCTCCCCTGAAAATCAAGAGCCGGGGAAACCGTCAGAAAATCGCTTGCCCGGACTGACCTGTCCAGAGCAGCATCCAGGAAATAATTATTATCCTCCAGCAACGCCTCTGTAGCCCGTAACTCTTCCGCAGTAACGGCTACTTTGGTCAGACGCCCAAAATCAGGCCAAAAAAGATGGTAGCCAAGAAATAAATTTAATCCGGCAAAAGCAATAATTAGGATAGATTTGGCTCGTCCCAGGTTCATATCAGCTCCTCCTCGCTGAGGGGCTCTAAATTGTCAGCTTTCAGGAAGAACTTTTCCCCATTAATCTGAATAAACCAGACCGGTTCACCCTTATAGGAAGCATCAGATCCGACAACCGCATATCCGAGATCCACTGCTTCGATATTTAGATCTACCACCTGTATTTCATTTCCTAGCTGAGACTCGTTCGTATGATATAAATTAACCGCTTCGCGAAGGGCTTCACTCCAAACGGCAGCATGTACCTCCTCGCCATTTTCCAGTGGCAAGTTCGAAGAAGTAAAAGCATTCCGGGAAAAGTGAATCAGGCCACGGTCATTAAAAAATGCCCTGGTCCCCTGCCTGGTAAACAATGGATATCCCTGATGATATGCCTGCCATTCAGCGATGTAATATCCTGTTCTGCCCCGGCCTGTCAAATAAAGGCTTACAAGACGAAGGCTCTCGGGCCAGCCGCCATGATAACCGATCACACTGCTGCTGTTAAACATAGCATCGGGATAAGATGCATTTGCCTGCCCGTCCTCCAGCCGGGGAGCTGAATATTCAAAGCCTGTGCTGCTTAAACGCAGACCCCTGTCTCCGTCGGTATAGATCAAACCTCCATCTTTCTCTTCTATGATACGGGCTAGATTATAGTCAATAAAAAATGTTTTTAAAATCAGATCGCTATCAATCTCCTCGGGCTTGAGAACCAATCGCTCCATTTCCACAGTCTCCATTGGCACATAGATCGGTTCGGTTAGATTTAGATTCTTCTCCATTACCGCTAAAATCAAGTCGTCAGTCAGGAGGGCATGGTTTACGAGGTTCTCGCTGCCGCGATCCGCAATCAAACCCGCAATAATTTCTGTTATTTCCGGAAGCAGCAATAAGCTTAAACCTGAAACGTTATCCCGCTCGAATAATTCGAACCAAATTTTATCTTCGAGGGAGTTTATTTTTATAGCACGGACAGTAGAATCAGGGGCTTCGGACAGCCAGGGCAGATCAGCTCCTACCGGGAGCACCGGGTTGAAATATAAAGTCAGCAGGTTGTTGAAATCCCCCTCAACCATATTATCTTCAACCATAAAAGAGCTGCTTCCTTCCTGCAATACCTGAGAAACTGCTTCCCACAATATAATAAAATCCGGATCCCCCTGCCTGAAGATATAGTAACCTTCTTCAGCATTGACGACAATTTTCTCAGGAGTGAGAACTTCTTCCAATGGCCGGGGTTGTTCCGCAATAACCCTTTCAAAAACATCTTCAGCAATTAATTGAGCCGGTTTTTGCCCGTACCACAACTGGTAAGTCATAAAAAGACTTAAGGCTACCAGCAGCATGAGAAGAATACTTTTAATTTTCTCAATCATGCCGGCGGCACCTCCATCGTGGCTGCACATGGCAGCGTAAAACAAACTCTTGTCCCAACCCCGGGGATACTGTCAATCCAGATTGATCCACCATGGCCTTCCACAACTTTACGGGCGATTGACAGTCCCAGGCCGGTTCCTCCAAAGTCCCGGCTGCGCGTTTTCTCAACCCTGTAAAAACGCTCAAATACTCTTGGCAGTTCATCTTTCGGTATACCGCTTCCCGTGTCTTCAAAAATAAGTTTAATAAAACTGCCTTCATAAACTGCGCTGATCATTATTTCTCCACCCGGTGAAGTATACTTAACAGCGTTATTCAGCAGATTGGAGAAGACCCGAATAATCTTGTCCCGATCTACATAAACAGTCGGAACGTCGGGTTCAATTAAAATATCGATTGCGGGAAAACTTAAACCCGGCTTATGTTTAAGCTGTTCAACAGCCTCCAGGGCTAACTCATGCAAATCCACTTCACTTTTTTGCCAGTAAGCCCGGCTCGAATCCATCTGGGATAGAACCAGCAAGTCTTTAACCATGGTAACCATACGGTCGGTTTCCCTGGCCAGGACATTCAGAAACCGGCCGCGGACTTCAGGTTCTTCCGCAGCCCCGTCGAGCAAAGTTTCGACATAACTCTTTACAGTAGCAAGAGGAGTCCTTAGCTCATGCGAAACATCAGCTACAAATTCTTCCTGCAACCTGATAAGTTCTCTTTCCCGGGTTATATCATGCAGGACTATCAGCGTCCCGTCAAGTTTGCCCTTATCAACTTTAAAGGGAGCAATCTTCACCTCCATGGTACATTCGGGAGAGCTGCCGGTTATTTCTGCAGTTAAGGGCTTCTGGCGGCGAATAAACTGCCGCATTATGTCGGGTCCAATCAGGCTTCGAAGCAAATTAAACCCGGAATGATCCAGTTCAGGAACCTTCATGCCGAGGTTTTTGATCAGCCGCTGCGCAGATGGATTGATCTGAATCAATCGTCCTTTACCGTCAAGGGCAACAATACCATCGCTCATGTTGTTTATGATCGCATCTACTTTGCTTTTTTCAGTTGACATTTCATCTATAGTGTGACTGAGCTGTTCGGCAAGGTAATTAAATGTCTCTCCCAGGTGTCCTATCTCATCGGAGGTCTGCACCTTTATTTTACGGGAAAAATCACCTCCGGCCATATAATTGGCTTGATCAGTTACTTCTTTGATCGGTGTGGTAATTGTCCGTGTCAGCACAATGCCGAGAAGAAAGCTGACCGCAAGGGCCAGGCCGACACCTGTCAGCAAGATCGTTTTAACCTCGTTTAGCGTATTGTCGACCGACCGAAGTGAACCACTCAAATAAATGACCCCTATAACGTTCTGATCGTTCCGTATAGGATACGCCATATAATACCGTCGTTCCCCGTTAGCGGGATCTACACGTACATCATTACTCAGATGACCGGTCAGGGCTCGTGTTATTTCGTTGCGGATCAACCGTCGCCCGATCAGGGATTGGCTGCCGGAAGTACCTATAACGTGGGCAAAATTATCGAGGATAATGATCTCCATATCATATAAATCCCGGAATTCGCGGGTCAGCCTGACAGTATCTTCGGTCCAACTCTGACCTTCCCCGAATCCGGGCTGCATAAAAACAGATAAAAGTCGGGCCTGGTTTTCCAGACTGTCCTTATAATTGCGAAGATAATATTGCTCCAACGACTGCACAAGGTAAACGCTGATAAGCTGCAGTGAAAAGAGAACCAGCATGATGTAGATAAATATTATCTTCCACTGAAGACTGTTAAATAATTTACCTCCGCCTGAAATAGTAACCGACACCCCTTTTGGTATGTATATATTCCGGCCTGGCGGGATTATTTTCGAGTTTCTCCCGCAGGCGGCGAATGGTAACATCTACCGTTCGATCGTCGCCAATATAGTCGTAACCCCAGACCTGATCCAGCAGCTGCTCCCGGCTGAATACAAAGCCCGGTTTATTCATCAGGTATACCAGCAAGCTGAACTCCCGCTGGGTAAGGTCTACCGGCTTACCCTGATTATAGACCTGTACTTCATCACGATCTGCTGTAACCTTACCGACAACTAATTTGCCTTTATCGTAATCCGAAAGTTTATCTATCAATTTACTGCGGCGCAGGATAGCTTTAACCCTTGCCGTTACCTCCCTGGCGCTGAAAGGCTTGGTGACATAATCATCTGCGCCGAGCTCGAGCCCAAGCACTTTATCCATCTCCATTTCTTTTGCGGAGAGCATAATAATTGGAATTTCCCGGCTCGAACGAACTTCGCGGCAGACAGCAAAACCATCTTTTCCCGGAAGCATAATATCTAAAATAATCACATCCGGATTTTCTGCTTCGACCATCTTAATCGCTTCCTCGCCGTCAAATGCAGTAACTACACGGTAGCCTTCTTTTTCGAGGTTATATTTAAGAATCTCAACAATGGGTTTTTCATCGTCAACAACTAAGATTGTCTCAGCCAATTCCACCACTCCGCCCATTTAACTACATAAATTTTCGTTTCGAAAGCCTTAAGTTACACAACCAGGCAGTGGGTCAAAAAAAACCCTTCTCCAGCGGGAGAAGGGTTGATCATCTCTATTCTTCCCGCTTAAGGCCTAAAAAATCTCAGCGGATCTACTGGCGTGTGCTGATAATAAGTATGCCATTCTCCGGAACCGTCGTCAAGGCGAACCTCAAAGTGCAGATGGGGCCCGGTGGAACGGCCGGTGGATCCAACCTTTGCTATTACCTCACCCTGCTCTACCCTGGTTCCTTTTGAAGCCAGGTTTACACTATTATGCAGATAAAGTGTCCAATATGAACCATGATATAAAATCATATAATTTCCCTGAGAACCACCGCGTCCCGAAAACCAGACTACCCCACTGTCCGCAGCCAAAATATTTGTACCGGTAGCCGCGTGAATGTCAATACCCGTATGATAAGAACTAAAGCCTCTCCCGGGAGTTACTTCACCACCACCCTGGACAGGCCAGACGAACTGTCCACTGCCAACTGAGGGAACCCGTGCTGTCCCTATCGCTTCAACCTGGGTAACAGGTTCTTCAGTTATTTTTTCACTAATTTTGATTCTGTCAATTTCAACGCCATTTTCCCGGGTTATATAGTAAACAATCTCTTTTTTGCCTGGCTGCCCGGGAACTTTTATTTCATTCTGAACTATCCACATCTCTTCATCATATACAGTTTCCGTTGAAAAAGGGATTTCTTCAACCACGGTAGCTTCTTCCAGCGTTTTAACATTCACGCCGGAAATATTCAGCTGCGGTTTTTCTTCGGTTTGTATTTCTAAATCGGCCCCAAAGAGATATTCGGGCGCAATGTCGTTGTTGGATTTACGGCTATCAAACATGCCCCGGTCAGATGAGGCAGGTAATAGAGCTGTCTGTAAGGTTTGGTCTTCATTATCTTCCATTAGCAGGGCGGCAACTTCTTCAGGTGAAAAAACTTCTTCGGGGTTGACCAGGCAGGCCTCCAGCTCCAAATCTTCCATAATAAATGCATCGACTACTTTTACCCTGCTGTCATCACTGAAGTAAGATTGTTTGAGGGAATTAATTGCCATGACGAGAGCTTCTTCTGAACGGACAGGAACCAGCGGGATCCCATCGACCTTGATCATAAAAGCCTCTGCGCGAAAGGATAATTCATTTCGAATAGCGGTTCGCACAGTGCCGGGCTGGGGTTTGCTGCCGGGTCTGAACTCCTTAATCATGGTAATCTCGTCACCGGGCTCCGTTTCCATCCCGTACAGATCGCCACATAGATCAGCTAATTCTGCGATAAAAGCTTCAATTTCCTCTACATCATCGACTATTCCAACTTCCCGGTCATTAAGCAGCACGACATATACATAGTTACTCATATAATCATAAACTCCAAGAAGCATTACGACCGAAATTGAAGCTGCCACCACAAAATACCACCAGCCGAGCTTCTTCACTCTCAGCCGTGGCTGCATTCTTGATATTAAATTTTTATATTTAGCGGGTCTCTTAATTTTTGGTCTCTTACCGGCAGGTACGCTTTGGACTGACTCTGGCTTCATAAAATAATCCTTTCCATGGGTCGGATGCTGTTTGCCCTCTTTTTATCTACCTGTCAGTCTTAGAAAAGTTAATAAATCGTAGGTAACTTCGGCAAAACACTCGATAATTCCTGCTTCCTCTGATCATAGACAGCTAAGAAATATAGCCCATACTAACAAAAATAACGGCATCGCTTATTTAGCTATCCGTTAATTAAAGTGATTATAACATTATTGTTCCGCCCAGGCAAATTATACTTTTAAAAAGGCCGGGGGACCCTTAATCAGTCATTTTGAAGGCGGCTGATAATTTCTCTCGCTGCCACTATACCCGTTGCCGATGCCTGTATCAAGCCCCTGGTAACTCCGGCTCCATCACCAACGGCGAAAAGGTTTTTTATTTCAGATTCAAGGTTACGGGTAAGGTGCAGCCGGTAGGAATAAAACTTGACCTCTATGCCATACAGCAAAGTATGTCGAGAGTTAACCCCCGGTGCAAGCTTGTCAAGCGCTTCAAGCATTTCGATCAGTCCCAGCAGGTATCTGTAAGGCAATACAAGACTGAGGTCTCCCGGAGTGGCTTCCGAGAGGGTGGGCCGAACCAGCCCCCGGCGTATCCGCTCCGGCGTCGAGCGGCGTCCCATAAGCAGGTCTCCCAGACGCTGAACAATCACTCCGTCACCCAGCATATTGGCCAGACTGGCTATATAGCGTCCATACCGGATCGGTTCGGTAAAAGGTTCGGTAAAAGTTTTACTTACTAAAAGAGCAAAATTAGTATTATTCGTTCTCATCTCGGCAAAACTGTGACCGTTCACAGTTACCAGCCCATCGCTGTTTTCGGTAACCACAACACCATAAGGATTCATACAAAAAGTACGGATCCGATCGTCAAACTGGCTGGTATAGTAAATCAACTTGGATTCATAAATCTTGCTGGTTATATTTTCCATGATTACGGCAGGCACTTCTACCCTGATCCCGATATCGACAGGATTGTTGGTACCTTTTAATCCAAGACGATTTGATTCCCGGTGCATCCACTCTGCACCGATCCGGCCCGGACCACAGATCACAAAGTCCGAATTATATATTTCTCCGGAGCTGAGTTTAACCCCGGCGGCCTGGCCGTTTTTGGTGACCAGTTCTTCAACGGTTGTATCCATCATTATATCAATCCGGTCGGCCAGGGCGCTGTGCATTTTTTTAAGGACCCGGTAGCAATTTTCGGTGCCCAGATGCCTTATTTTGGCCGGTATCAAGCTCAGGCCGGCGGCAGCTGCACTGCGTTCAATATCTTTAATTGCCTCTTCGTCTGTGCCGTATACAACTTCTGATGCCCCATAGGAAAGGTAAATTCGGTCTACCTCATCAATCAACTCTTCAATGGAATCATGGTCAATATATTCATTTAAAAATCCACCAAAGGCTGAAGTCAGGGTAAGTTTTCCATCGCTGAAGGCGCCGGCTCCTCCCCAGCCGCAGGTAACCGCGCAGGGGTCACAGCGCAAACACCGGCCATATTCCCGCTGAGTCTTGCAGTGGCGTTTTTCCAGGGGTGCCCCTTTATCAATAATCAAGACCCTGGCCCTGCTTATTGCGGTCAACTCCATTGCGGCAAAGATGCCGGCAGGGCCGGCACCGATAATAATGACGTCATATTTTTTTCCTGTCATTTACGTTCAACCTTCTTTTTTTACAGAATCCCGGGCAATATTAGCAAATTTCGTAAACCGATCGAGGAAATAAAGCTCCACCATCCCGGTTGGGCCATTGCGCTGTTTGGCAATACTGATCTCTGCTATATTGCCTTTTTCGGAATCTTTGGTGTAATAGGACTCACGGTATATAAACATAACCAGGTCGGCATTGGCTTCAATGCCACCTGATTCCATCAGGTCACTTAGAATGGGACGTCGATCCGGCCTTTTTTCTACTGCCCTGCTTAGCTGGGAAAGCGCAACTACGGGAATGGCCAGTTCTTTGGCCAGCGCTTTCAGGGCTCTCGATATCTCGGAAAGCTCCTGCTGCCTGCTCTCAAAACGGCTGAAGCCGCGCATCAGCTGCAGGTAGTCGACAAAAATTGCCTGCAGTCCCTTTTCGGCTTTAAGGCGGCGAGCCTTGGCCCGGACCTCCATAACAGAAAGGCTGGCAGAATCATCAATATAAAGAGGCGATTCACTTAGTGGGCCAACAGCCCTGGTTAGCTTATGCCACTCATCCTGGGATAAAAAGCCGCGTCGCATATTTTGGGCGTCGATTTGTGATTCCGAACACAGCAGACGCTGAGCCAGCTGTTCCTTCGACATTTCCATGCTAAAAAAAGCTGTCGGCAGTTTTTCCTTAACTGCTATTTGTTGAGTCATATTTAAGGCCAGCGTTGTTTTACCCATACTGGGACGGGCGGCAACAACAATCAGGTCGGAATTTTGCAGTCCGGATGTAATACGGTCGAGATCGGTAAAACCTGTTGCCAGGCCGGTTACCCCTTTTTTTTCATCGTAAAGTTTTTCAATGCTGTCGAACGCCTTGACCAGAACATCTTTGAGCGAAGCAAAGCCCTGGTGTTTTCCGCGGCGCCCTATCTCAAAAATCAACTGTTCGGCTTCATCGAGAAATTCATCGACATTGGACGGGGCTTCAAAGCCGCGTGATACAATACCTGTTGCTGCCTGGATCAGGGACCGCAATATTGCCTTTTCCCTGACAATCTGTGAATGGTACAGAACATTGGCTGCTGTTGGTACCGCATTTGCCAGGGTCACCAGGTAAGATCTGCCGCCAACATCTTCCAGACATTGACTCCGCTGCAGTTCTTCGGAAAGGGTTACCAGGTCAACCGGCTCACCTTTTTCGCTCAGAGAAATAATCCCCGCAAAGATCTTTTGATGGGCGGTGCTGTAAAAATCCTGGTCTGTCAATAGTTCTGCGGCGGCGTAGATAGCTTCCTTGTCAATAATCATAGACCCCAGAACCGATTGCTCGGCCTCTTTGCTCTGTGGCGGAACCCTGTCACTGAGAACAACCAACTGCGGCAGCCTCCTTCCGGCAATTCTTATTCTTCTTTATCTACCTTAACCACGATTTCAGCTTTAACTCCCGGATAAAGCCTTATATCTGCAGTATAACTGCCGACATTTTTTACGGGCTCGGAAAGCTCAATTTTCTTTTTGTCTATCTCAAATCCTTCAGCCCGAAGCTTACTGGCAATATCGGCAGGAGTTACTGAACCAAATAACCGGCCTCCTTCTCCGGCAGGCATGGAAAAATACAGCTCTTTCAGTGAAAGCTTTTCTGACAGGAAACGAGCCTGTTCCTCATGCTGCCGGTTTGCGGCGACTTCCTTTTCCTGATTCTGCTTCCAATCGCGAAGCCTTTGCGGGGTTGCTTCAACAGCAAGGCCGCGGGGCAAAAGGTGGTTGCGAGCATATCCGGGCGCCACCTCTTTCAGGTCTCCCTTTTTTCCCAGGTTGGGAACATCCTGTGTTAATATTATCTGCATCTTTATAACCGCTCCTTTCCGTCAGCTTGACTGTAGTTTCGCTTTCCACGCCGCTCAATCCTGCAAGTAAAAAGCGGTGCCGGGAATTATCTTCCCGGCACCGCTTGGAACAGCTCGTATAACCGCTGCTTATTCCATAGTAAAAGGTAGCAGGGCCATGATCCGGGCTTTTTTTATTGCCCTGGTCAGTTGGCGCTGATGCCTGGCACAATTGCCGGAAATACGGCGCGGGAGCACTTTCCCTCGCTCGGTAACAAACCGTTTTAATTTTTCATACTGCTTATAATCTACGCTTTCAATTTTATCTACACAGAAGCTGCAGATTTTTTTCTTCGGTTTTCTTCCTCTGTCACGCCTCAAAACGTAATCCTCCTTCCGCTAAAAGGGAACATCATCTCCACTGATATCAATATCTTCGCTGCCGGAACCGTCGAAGGTTGCCGTTTCTTTTTGGTCAGTACTGCGGCCCCGATCAAGAAAGCGGACATTCTCGCCAACTACTTCGGCTACTTTACGTTTAACGCCCTCATTGTCTTCATAAGAGCGAATCTGCAACCTGCCTGCTACAGCTGCCAGGCTGCCCTTCTTGAGATAATTGGCACAGTTTTCGGCTTGCTTCCGCCAGGTTACGATTTTAATGAAATCAGTTTCTCTTTCCCCCTGCTGATTGGTAAAAGGACGGTCAACCGCGAGGGAAAAAGTAGTTACCGGTATTCCACCGCCTGCTGTATAGCGGAGCTCCGGATCATGAGTTAAACGACCAATCAATACTACCTGATTTAACATATATGCACCGTCCTTCCGGCTAATTATTTGCAGAATTTATTGATCTGTTTTTTCTTTACCTGACGTTTCTTCAGGTTTTTCCGACTCAGAAGCGGCGTTCTCCGTTTCAGCAGCTTCATCGATATCTGTTGGACCGGCTTCTTCCGCAGGTTCAGCTTCTTCCGCAGGTTCAGCTTCTTCCGCAGGTTCAGCTTCTTCCGCAGGCTCAGCTTCTTCCGCAGGCTCAGCTTCTTCCGCAGGCTCAGCTTCTTCCGCAGGCTCAGCTTCTTCCGCAGGCTCAGCTTCTTCCGCAAGCTCAGTCTCTTCCGCAAGCTCAGTCTCTTCAGTTGCCGCGGCATCTTCAATAGCTTCGGCAGTTTCAGCAGCGTCAGCGGCTTTTTCAGCAGCTGCTGCTTCACTTGCCGCTTTCTCTGCAGCCGCTGCATATTCCTGCTCGTCAGTACGCACGACCATATAACGAATTACATCATCCGTAACTCGGAAATAGTGTTCGATTTCCGGAATAATGGTACCTGGACCGCTGAAATAGATTAAGTAGTAGTGGCCTTCCTGCAGCTTGTTAATCTCGTAGGCTAACCTGCGTTTCCGCCAATTCAATATTGTGCCGACGGTGCCTGCCTGTTTAACTATGACATCTGATAAACCGTTTAAAACCTCTTCATGCTCTTCTTTTTCCAGTTCTGGGCTGAAAATGAGCATAATCTCATAATGTTCCATAATTTTTCACCTCCCTCTGGACTGTTGGCCCCATAGTGGAGCAGGGATTAACCTGAAACATAATAGCACATATATGATAACGGAGCAAGCCGGTTACTGATCATAGGCCGGGCTGCGTTTGACGAGCTCCAAAACGCTTTTGATCATCCCGGCAACGGGTACGGCCAGGACCATTCCCAGCAATCCGCCCAGGCTGCCCCCGGCCAGGATAGCGACAATAACCGTTATCGGCTTAATCCGAAGGATTCGGCCGAGAACTACCGGCGCAAGAAACATTCCATCGAGGATTTGAATCACAATATAGATTATTATGATTAAAACCGGCGATGGGGTCAGTGGCGAAAAGCTCAGCAAGACTGCCGGAACAGCTGCTATATAAGGCCCTATATAGAGAATAAAATTAAATATTCCGGCCAGCAATCCCAGCAGCAAGGCATAGGGCATCCCAACGAGAGACATGGTAACCCCGGCTACAATACCGACAATCAGGCAACGAATTAGAGAGCCGCGAATAAAGGTACCAACATTTGTATCAATAATCATTAGGAGCTCCCTGGCCAGAGGCCGCTTTGCGGTGGGGACTATCTCTATTAGCTGCTCTCTTACCGACTGGAAGTCATATAGCAGGTAAAAGACTAAAAAGAGAACAAGAAAAATATCAACAGCCCCTCCAATAACTGAAAGTGATGCTTCTGCGAGGTACTCAACAGCCTGGTGTATATTGTCAGTTAAACTTAGGAGAAAGCCTCTGACCTCTTCTTGAATGTCAAAGGCTATTGTTTGTTGGGTCAGCCAGGACAGAAAAGCCTGAAACCGGGAAAGGTAATGGGGAAAATTCTCTGACAACTCAACCGACTCATAATATATAACCGGGACCAGCAAACTGATAACAAAAACAGAAAAAAGGAGGAAGGCTGTAAAAACGAGGGCAGTGGCCAGGCCATGACTCAGGCGAAACTTGATTTTCAGGAACTGCAACAATGGGTAAAGGATGTAGACAATTAATGTGCTGATCAAAAGGAGGCCGATTACCCAGGATAAACTGTTCAAAAGCCAGATCGCAGCAACTAAAAAAACCACTAACAAAATCAGACGTATTGTAAATGCCCACTGTTTATCGATCTTTTTCGCCCCCTAAACCTCTACACAACTTAACTTCAGCTAATCGGCATCCCGGATCTTCCTCATGATAATCGCTTCAGGTTTCGTAAGTAAAAAAGAAGCATTAAAATCTCATACCGGAAAATATACCTAGAACATGATTTTGTGATCGGCCGACCGCTAATTGCGAAACCGGAAAAACAAAACATCGCCATCTTTAACCTGATAATCCCTGCCTTCGATACGGCTCAGTCCTTTTTCTCTGACCCGGGCGATACTACCTTCGGACAGGAGGTGATCCCAGGCGATCACCTCAACGTTAATGAAGCCGCGCTCCATGTCTGTATGGACTTTACCTGCAGCCTCCACTGCCCGTATTTTAGCCGGGACTACCCAGGCCCGCGCCTCGTTGCCTTTAACCGTATAAAATGCGGCCAGGTTCAATAGTTTAGAGCATTCCTGTAAAAGTTTTTCGGTCCTACTTTCGCCCAGCCCAAATGCTCCCAGGAATGGCTCCCGCTCTTCAACAGGCAGGTCCGCAAGCTCGGCTTCCAAACGGGCACATAGCGGAACAACCGTGCTTTGCTCAGGAAAAACTGAAAGATCGGGATCAATTAAAGACTCTTCGGCAAGATTATAAACATAAATCATTTCTTTAAGCGACAGCAGGGAAAATTGCTCCAATACAGCTTTTTCCTCTTTTGTAAAATTCAGGTGGCGTAAAGCCAGGCCCTGGTTGAGCTGGTCTTCAAGACGGAAGATAAGTTCGAGTTCAAATTGCGATGATTTGTCGCCACTTTTCAGTTTCGGCTCGATCTTTAGTCTTTTTCTGGCGACTACTTCCATATCAGCCAGGGCGAGCTCCAGGTTAATTATTTCGATCCTGGATTCCGGATCAAGTCCGCCGTTTAGCAGGCTATCAAACCCGGCAACAACGTGAATTAAAAGATCTGCATTTCGCAGGTGTCCCAAAAATTGGTTTCCGAGCCCCTCACCCCGGCTGGCGCCTTCCACTAAACCGGCAACATCGGTTATCTCAAGCACAGCGGGAGTTAGTTTCTCCGAAACGCACAGCTCTGCCAGAGCGATAAGGCGCTGGTCAGTTATGGGAACAATCGCTTTATTGGGATCAACCGTTGAGAATGGATAATTTTCGATAGTTACATCAAGTGCAGTCATGGCTTTAAAAAGGGAAGATTTACCGGCATTCGGCAAACCGACTATGCCGCAGCTCCAGGTCAACATAAAAACCTCCTTGCTTAACCACTTTCCGGCTCATGATCGGAAAGCACGCACTTGATTCGGCGCTCGAAATGAGAGCGGGGAATAAGCACGCTGCGGCTGCATTTTTCGCATTTAATACGGAAGTCCATCCCAACCCGGATTATTCGCCAGCAGTTTGAACCACAGGGATGTCCTTTTTTCATCTCTACTAACTGCCCTACATGATATTGAGCCATTTGTGCCAGCCACCGGCCTTAAAGATCTTCGATTATACTATTAATCTGTTTATATACACCGTCAATATCCTGGTTCCCATCGACCGTGCTCAGAAGTTCTTTTTCCTGATAGAAGCTTATTAGCGGTTCTGTCTGTTGTTTATACACTTCCAGCCTTTCTTTCACCGTCTCGAGGCTATCGTCATCTCGCTGGTAAAGATCGCCGCCACACCGATCGCAGACATTGCGAACCTTGGGTGGTTGAAACTGCACATGGTAGTTAGCCCCACATTCAGAACAAACCCGTCTCCCCGTCAGACGCTCTATCAGCTCATTTTCTTCGACCTCGATTAAAATAACCCGATCAATTTTTGCATTAACATCAGGGAGCACTTTATCGAGGAACTTTGCCTGGGTTACTGTTCTTGGGAAGCCATCAAGGAGGGCTCCTTTTTTATCGTCAGGCTCAACAAGGCGATCTTTCACTATCTCCACGACCAGCTCATCAGGAACGAGTTGCCCCTGATCCATATACTGCTTTGCTCTAAAGCCCAGGGAAGTTTCTTCTTTAACCGCTTTCCTAAGAATTTCTCCCGTGGAGATATAGACAAGATTGTTCTCACTGACTATCCTCTTTGCCTGCGTGCCTTTGCCTGCTCCCGGTGGACCCAATAGAATAATAAGCATATCAATACCTCTCTTTTAAGAACTTCAGATGTTGTACCCGAATCTATTGTTCTTCTTTTCAGTTGCAATTCCTGCCAGAGTTACCTACTGATTAAGCAAACCAAGTCATATTTAAGCTGAAACCGCTAACTTGAGGCTGGAAAATAAAAGACTATATAAAAGGAAGCGCCTCGAGAGGTGCTCCCTTTTCATTTCATGCAAGAATCTCCAGCAAAGCCACGGGCTTAAACCTTTTATTCCTTCGGCTTTTCCGAGAAAACTCCCACGCTCTTCTCTTCCTCTGACGGCGCAGAACCTGAAGTTTCATAATTCCACTCCCGCGTTGCAGCGTCAGCCCCAGGCGCTTGTTTTAATGAGCCGGCAACCGTCTGTTCTTTATGTTCCATTTCCAGATTCCCTGACAGCACGGCTCCCTGTTCAATCAACAACTTATTTGCTTTAAATGCGCCACTGGCTGTGGCAGTTTTTTTTAGCTCCAGCTTCCCTTCCGCCTCCAGAGTCCCTTTATAATAACCGGCAATAGTTATATTCCGGGCCTTGAGCTCTGCCGATACCTTGCCGCTCTCACCAATGATAAAATCGCCTTTAGTGGAGATGCTGCCTTCTACTTCTCCATCAATGCGAATAAGCCCTTTACCGCTTATCGATCCCTTCAAGTATGTATCTTTTCCTATAAGAGTATCAACTTTATTAGATGGTGTTTCAAGATTATCTTTTTTAAACAAAATCTGATTCCTCCTTAATTAACGCTTATTCATGAAGTTAGTAGGATTCACCGGTGTGTTATTGTAGAGCACTTCGTAGTGAAGGTGTGTGCCGGTGACCCGGCCGGATGCACCCATATAGCCAATTGTCTGGCCTGTCTCAACCCGGTCGCCGGCACTTACGGCGAATCCGGAGAGGTGGGCATAAAGAGTTTCATACCCGTAATCGTGATCAATTATAATCATATTGCCGTAACTGCCCCGGTAGCCGGTAAATACTACCCTGCCATTGGCAGCGGCATAGATTGCAGAGCCATGAGAGCCAATTATATCGACACCGGTATGGAACTGGTAACTTCCGCGGGCATAGGGCGTCTTCCTAACACCGAACCCGGATGAAATACGTCCTCGCGCGGGCCAGATGGAAGGCTTAGCTTCAGCCTGAGTCATATATTCACCGACAGAATCCAACGTTTCAGCCTGGGCTGGAACAGCGCTTTGCAACAGGGTGATATTGTTTACCGCCCGTTCAAGCACCCCGCCGGTTGATGAACGGCTGGCATAAGTCAATCTGGCATGCTCCAGGTTATCCAGTTCGTAAGTTCCATTAGAATTTCCCGAAGCCTGGTTCTGCATCAGATCTTCTAATTGATCGTCACTCAGGTCAAGTGACTCCGTAACCATTTCTACCAGATCATCGAGTGCGCTAACATGATCCATCATCCGTTGCGTTTCAACAGCCAGAGCATCAATTTCCTCTTGCTGGGCCATATTTACCTGCCTGAGAATTCTGGCTTCCCTGGCCTCAGCAGAAGCATTAATATAAGCATAACCGAGAAAAGATAATCCGGCCACGCTTAGAATTAATAAAGCTACCGCTGCCTGTACGATATAGAGGGGAAGCCGGAGGCTGTAGGTCGCCTCCTCGGAATGTGGCACAATCATGATCGTAAAACAACGGCTTTTATTCGATGTCGCCATAATTTATATATCCTTTCGGCACTAAAACCTTTGGTGCGACAAGGTTTATCTGAGCAGTTTCTGCAACTCAAATATTGCCTATTATATCACATATAATCAAACCCAACCAAGAGGCATACTTTCAGCATGTTAAATTCAGGCCTCGAATAAATTGCCCTGTTTCTAATTATCCAGATCCTTTTTCACAACAGCCAGGATCTTTCACCTCTTAGCTAAGCTGTATTGATCGTGGTTCCGGCCTTACTCCCGGTCCTGTTTCCGGCGAACGTGCCGTTCTGTTTCCGTTGACAATCTATATCTTCCCCGTAAAACCCCGCAGCGCCCACAGCTCAACATTTACAATACCGGGTCCTGCTGTCTCAGGAAGTCGCCAAAAAAGTATTTAACGATTGTGCTGCCAGGCCCGGCCGATCTGAAGGGGCCGGTGAATGTTTTCCAGGTAAAAGAGTTGCTCGGAATTCATCAGCAACTGTTTCACGTGAAACATTGTGCAGCAGTAGTAAATGTTTCACGTGAAACATTTAAATTCCTTCCGGAAGTAATTTCGCGATTAGTCGTTCAAGATCTTCTTCTCCGTAGTAATATATTTCGATTGTTCCACTGTTTTTTCCCTGCTTTAGCTTAACCTTGGTGCCCAGGGCACGTTGAATCTGCAGCTGAAGTTCCTGGTGCAGGGGATCCAGCACCTGATCTTCTACCCGACCCATTCTTGTCCCACTGCGGACATTAATGCTATTCGCGATTTTCTCGGCTTCCCTGGAGGATAGTCCTCCTTCAATAATTTGCCTTGCGGCTTCCTCTTGACTCTGAGAATCTTTGAGAGCAAGCAGGGGACGGGCCTGACCGGGAGAAATTATTCCTCCGGCCAACGCTTTCAATATTGTATCCGGGAGCATAAGGAGTCTTATGCTATTGGCAATAGAAGGCCGGCTGCACCCAATTCGTCTGGCCAGCTCCTCCTGGGTATAGCTGTAATCATGCATTAACTTTTTAAAAGCCTGAGCTTCTTCAACCGGATTTAAATCTTCCCGTTGAAGGTTTTCAATCAATGCAATTTCCAGCAATGAATTCCTGTCAAAAGATTTTACCACTGCCGGTACGGAAGTAAGCCCGGCAATTCTTGCTGCCCGGCATCGCCGCTCCCCTACCACGAGAAAATAGTTGTCGTCTTCTTCTGATGGGGATAAGACAACAGCCTGAAGTATTCCATGTTCCTTGATCGATGCCGCAAGCTCTTTTAGTTTTTCGTCATCAAAAGTACGCCGGGGCTGAAATGGATTTGGCTTGATCCGGTCCAGGGAAATTTCACTCGTGTCGCCCGAAACGCTCAGAGCATCAGGAATAAGCGCTCCCAATCCTTTTCCGAGCCTTCGTTTTTCGTTCATCGTTTTAAAACCTCCCGGGCTAAAGCAAGATGGAGCTCGGCTCCCTTGCTGCGTGGATCGTATTCCAGGATATGTTTCCCATAGCTGGGTGCTTCACTTAAACGCACATTACGAGGTATTACTGTTTTATAAACATAATCTTTAAAATAGCTTCTAACTTCAGCTGCTACCTGTTCGGAAAGGTTTGTTCTCGTATCATACATGGTTAAGACAACGCCTTCGATACGCAGTTCGCTGTTAAGGTGTTTCCGGACCAGTGAAATTGTATTCATCAGCTGGCCAAGTCCCTCCAAAGCGTAATATTCACACTGAATCGGAATGATTACACCGTTCGCGGCATTCATAGCATTTAATGTCAATAATCCCAGCGACGGCGGACAGTCGATGATTATTAAATTATACTGATCGGCAATCGGTTTCAGGGCTCGTTTTAGTTTTTCTTCGCGTGATACCATGGAAACAAGTTCGATCTCTGCGCCCGCCAGTTGTATGGTTGCCGGAACGACATGAAGATTCTTCCACTGCGATTCCAGCACCACATCCTTAAGAGGTAAGTCATCAATTAATGTATTATAGATACACGACTTGATATCCTTTTTAGAAAGGCCTACACCGCTGGTTGCGTTTCCCTGGGGATCAATGTCGACCAGCAGCACTTTTGACCCCAAATTTGCCAGAGAAGCGCTTAAATTGATGGCCGTTGTGGTTTTACCCACACCGCCTTTTTGGTTGGTCACTGCCAGTATACGCGCCATCTGATTTCTCTCCTCACCCGTTTCAGCCGTTCATCGATTATTGCTGTCCTGTTCTGATTGTAACATTTCCCTGGTCAGTCTGATCGTAACTTCGATATAGTCGGGTTCCACAGTCTCCACAACTTCAGGGTAGAGGCCGGAGCGCTGAATTATGGACACCGCTTCACGGATTGTATTTAAAACTATGCGCATATCCCTGACAACCGGTCTAGATCGCTTTAACTTTCCCCCACCGTCACTTCTTCCGGTAATCTTTTCTATACGTTTCTCTGCCTGGCTTACAGTTAGCCCTCTTTCCACAATCTCGTGCATTGTCTTTAATTGCTCTTCTTCGGAGTCAAGTCGCAACAACGCACGAGCATGTCTTTCTGACAGCCCGTTTTTAAGCAGCTGATCCCGAACCGGAACTGGTAGTTTCAGAAGCCTGATTTTATTAGCAATCGTTGATTGTTTTTTACCAAGCCGCTGGGCCAGAATTTCCTGCGTAAGATTAAAGTTTTTCATCAGGCTTACATAGCCTAAAGCCTCTTCAATAAAATTAAGGTTTTCGCGTTGGAGGTTTTCGATCAAAGCGATCGTAGCCATAGCGTTGTCTGAAATAGCTTTAACTGCGGCAGAGATTGTCTTCCAGCCCAGTTTCCGGCAAGCCAGGAATCTTCTTTCACCGACAACCAGCTGATAACCGTTCGCCACTCGGCGGACTACAATCGGCTGAATCAGGCCACAGGCCTTTATAGACTGAGCCAGTTCATCAATTTTTTCTTCTGCTATTTCCCGGCGCGGCTGGAAAGGGTTTGGGCTTATTTTTTCAATGTCTATTGCTAAAATCTTATCTGTAGCAGGTTCAATTTGATTAAATGGGAATTGTTCTGCCTGGTTTTCAGTCATTGTATCAGCGTCCTTATGTTATTTAGCTGCTTCCTTTTAATTAGACAACAGGTTATACTTTCCTTCAACTACTTTTCCGATTTTCTTGATCATCATAACTTTATCGAAGTGGTTTCCTCTTGGGTACTCCTATTGCCCGGGGATATAACGGTGGAGTTTCTGTCTTCTTATTAAGCAGAAACAGGGATCGTTGTTCGCCTGTTTTTAAAGCGTATTCCCACACTGCGGTAATTTCTCCACCACAAATATTAATCGCTTTTTCTGCCCGTTTAGACTCATCTTTGCCGCGCGGTCCTTTATATAATACGGCTTTTCCCCCTACTTTAAGAAGGGGAAGTGAAAGTTCGGCAAGGACAGCCATTTCAGCAACCGCTTTGCATAATACATAATCATACTGCTCTCGGTGTACTTTATTCTGGCCTAGTTCTTCCGCTCTGCTACTGATAAAATATATTTTCTTAAGACCGATAGCCTCCGCAGTTTCTTTTAAAAAACATATTTTTCGTTTGTTGGAATCCAAAAGATACAGATTAACGTCAGGCAGACATATTTTTAATGGTAAGCCCGGCAAGCCGCCACCGGTGCCTAAATCAAGAATTTTGCTTTCCGCTGTAAATCTAATCACTTTCAGGGGATAGAGAGAGTCATAAAACTGCTTGCCAATGAGCCCTTCCAGGGTTCGCTCCCCTGTAAGCCTCTGCTTCTGAAGTCCCCGGAGGAGTAAGTCGGCATATTGCTGTAACATCTCCTTGCCGGCTTTGCCGATGCCGAGTTGAAGCGATGTAGACATTTCTTCAATCATTTCACCCGGAGATTTCCCGTTCATAATTAATCCTTCTTTCGTGAGCGGTTATTTGCCCAGGCAAAATTCGCTGAATATCTTGTCCAGCAGCGGCTCAGTTACGGTTTCACCGGTTATTTCTCCCAGCAGGTTCCAGGCGATCTGCAGTTCCAGGCTCACAAGTTCTAGCGGCTGAGTATCTACCGCATAAATGGCGTTTTCAATATTTAGCATTGCCCCACGAATTATTTCTTCATGCCTGATTGAAACAAGCAAAGGAGATTCTCCTGTTGTTCCCAGTACTAAATCAAGCTGCCTGGTTACCGCTTCTTCCAAAAGATCTATTCCCGCTCCTGTTAGCGCTGCAGTTTTGACAATTTCAGCGTCGGTAAATATTTTTTTGACTGTCGCTGCAGGTATTTTTTGCTCGAGATCCACTTTATTAATAACAACGACCAGTCCCTGGTCCGGATTGCGCAGACCGGCAATTTCAGCATCTTCTTGTGTCCACGGGGAAGAACCGTCAAGAACTACAACTAGCAGCCTGGCCCTTTCGGCTGCTGCACGCGACCTCTCGATTCCCTGTTGTTCAACCGGATCTTCTGTGCCCTGAATACCCGCAGTATCAACCAGGCTGATCGGGTATCCTCCCAAATTCATGTTGCCCTCCAGCATATCCCGGGTTGTGCCCGGGATTTCGTGAACGATGGCCCGCTGTTGGCGCAGCAGGGCATTTAGAAGCGAGGACTTCCCGACGTTGGGTCTGCCGATGATCGCAACACTTACCCCTTCCTGGTAGGCTCTGCTTCTTTCAACTCCCTGTACCAGATCCTGAAGAACTTTCTGCAATTCATGCAGTTTCAGTTTTATTCGGTCGGAACCGGGAATATCGCCGGAAAATTCTTCGGGATAATCGAACCATGCTTCCAGAGGAGCCCGAAGATCAATTAGTTCTTCTCTGACCCGTCCTACCTTCCCGGCCAGATCGCCCTGCAATGTGCGAGCAGCAATTTTAACGGCTTCCTCTGAGCGGGCTCTGATAATATTCATCACAGCTTCAGCCTGGCTGAGATCGATCCTGCCTTTAAGGAAGGCTCTTTTTGTAAATTCTCCCGGTTCGGCAAGCCTTGCGCCGGAGTTGAGCACAATTCTCAGTATGGCCCGCAGGGTTAATATACCGCTATGACAATTAATTTCTACTATATCTTCACGCGTGTAGGTATGAGGAGCAGGCATGTATGATACCAGCACTTCATCTATAATTTCTCCGTCATTATCCCTGATATGTCCATAATAGAGGCGTCGCGGCTCGGGAAACCCGGGATCGCTATTTTTAGGGCAGTCGAAGATCCTGTCGGCAACTGCAAAAGCATCGGGTCCGCTCAGGCGGACGATGCCAATTCCCCCTTCACCAAGAGGAGTACTGATAGCGCTGATAGTATCATTTTCCTGCACTGCAAATTCCTCCAACTGTATGCATTAAAAAGCCGCCCCACTTGTGGGGCGGCGCTTCACGGCCACTTTAAAGAGGAGCAATAACTACTTTCCGGTAAGGTTCATCCCCTTCACTGTAAGTAGAAACCCCTGGAAAGTCCTGAAGCGCAAGGTGTATAATTCTTCTCTCCTGCGGAGTCATCGGTTCCATAGCCTGCTCGCAACCTTCCTGCGTCACTTTGCGGGCAACGTTTTTTGCCAGTTGAGTTAAGGTCTTTTCCCGTCTTGCCCGGTAATTTTCTACATCCACTACAACCATCTTATTCAGGGTTGCAAACTGCCTTCTTATGACAATGTTTAAAAGATACTGCAGGTCACTCAGAGTTTTTCCGCGACGCCCAATAAGCGATCCGACATCCTGCCCAAAGATTTGGGCCTCCAGTTTTTCTTCATCTTCCACAACGCTTACCCTGCCTTCAACCTGCATATAGCTTAATAACTGATCAAGGTACGATTCAAGGTATTGAGCAGGATTTAAAACTGCCCTTACGTTAACGCGGGCTTCTTTATTGCCTATTATCCCCAGAATTCCCTGAGACGCCTCATCTATGATCTCTATTTCAGCATTGTCTTTCCTGATGCCAAGGGAAGCAAGGGCTTTCTCAACCGCTTCATCAAGGTTCCGTCCTGTGGCTTCATATTCACTCATTTCTTACCCTTTCTTTTTTTCCCTTTAAAATTGGATTCTTTTGGCTCGATTTCGTTGCCGCTTTCTGAATTTCGTGGTTTAACTGTAAGAAATTCTTCGTCTTTGTCTTTCCTGGTTGAAGATTTTTTCTTGCCAGTATTGCCTTTCCCCGCAGGAGTCTCCTTAGGCTGCTCCTCCGTTATTTCTTTGCTTTCAATCTTGATATCTTCTTTAACTTCTGCCTTGACTTTATCCATGTGGACTATAAATTGATGCTGGCCGATGGAAAAGATGTTATTCATTGTCCAGTAAATGACCAACCCGATCGGAAAACTAAAGCTAAATACAGTAATCATAACCGGCATCATATACATAAGCATTTTCTGGCTGCTGTCAGAAGGCATAGACATTTTTGAATAGAGATATGTCGTAGCTCCGGCAATCAGTGGAAATATGTAGTAGATGCTTATTTCACTTATAAAATTTTCTACACTCAAAGCTGACATTGGTAGATTCAGCAGGTTAATCGTCTCTGATGCCTGGAACAGGTAAGGGTTAATTACTTCCATATCCAGAAAGAGATCCGGCTCCCTTAAGAGGCGGAAGACTCCAATTAACACAGGAAACTGAACCAGCAGGGGCAAACAGCCGGCCAGGGGGTTCATATTATTTTCTTTCATAAACTCCTGTACAGCCCTGTTCTGCTTTTCCTTGTCATCTTTATATTTGTTTTGGATCTTTTTCATTTCAGGTTGTAAAACCTGCATTTTTTTCGCCGATTTGATTTGCTTATTATTTAGGGGGAACGTAACCAGCTTCACCATTAAAGTCATAACAATAATGGCGATTCCAAAATTTGGTATGTACCCGTAAATAAAGCTGATCAGGACGCTGAATACTTCAGCAATAGCATCAATCATTTAGTCGCCTCCTACAGTCATGTTACTCAACAGGGTGATAACCACCAGGATTAAAGGGGTGACAGCTTAAAATTCTTTTAATTCCCATCACCAGGCCTTTTACAAAACCATGTCGTTGTAGCGCTTCATAGGTATATTGGGAACAAGAAGGGTAAAACCGGCATACCTGAGGTTTTAGTGGAGATACAAACAACCTGTAAAACCTGATCAGCGTCAAACATATGTTTGTCGCAAGGCGTTCCGTTATTGCTTTGGTCGTTGTTCTAATAGCAATTGCTTTTTCCGGCAAAGATTATACAGCTCCTTGCATGCTTCTTGAAAAGAAACATCAACTGCCGGCTTTCGTGCAATCAAAATAAAATCATATCCATTACGGAGATGCTCTTCCACCCTGAAAAAAGCTTCTCTGTAAATTCTTTTGATCTTATTTCGAACGACACTCTTACCAACTTTTTTACTGATTGAAAACCCAATACGGTTATAATCCAGCCCATTAGGGCAGTAATAAAGGACGATATTTCGTGATACAACCGTCCTGCCGTAGCGGTAAACCCGTTTAAAATCCCAATTTTTCTTTAGTCTGTGCATTGCCCTGTTAACTGCTTTAGGCACTGAGTTTTTTTCTCATGCGCTGTCTTCTTCTTCTGATAACCTGCCTGCCGGCCTGGGTTCTCATTCGCTTCATAAAACCGTGCACTCTTTTTCTTTTTCTCTTTTTAGGCTGATAAGTTCTTTTCATATTTACCCCTTCATGTTACATTCAGATTACAAAAAGTATACAGTAATAAAAGTAAACATGTCAAGAACAGTATATTTATTTACCGGACTTAGCAATATTTTCACAATATAGCCTTTGCAGACACGGTTGAGATCTGTTAATATGTTTTTATCAGCAGTAAATCCTGGCCTTATAAAACGAGGTTTTCCACAATTTTTGTTAACAACTCATATTTATGTTAATAACTTAGCGGGTCCTTATTTCTTGCTAGCGGGGGTTTTCAATGAACAGTCAACTTAATGAAATCTGGCAGCTTACCCTTTCCGAGCTGAGCAAGGACCTGAACAAGCCAAGTTTTGAAACCTGGTTCAATTTAACGAAGCCGGTTTCTCTGGAAAATCGCTGCCTGGTCATTGAAGTCCCGAACGACTTCACCAAAGAGTGGTTTGAATCAAGATACCGCAACCAAATTATCAAGGCCTTAAAAGAAGTAACCGCGGACGACCATCGGGTCAGCTTTGTCATTGCTTCAGAATTTCAGGATAACTCCGATGTTAAATCCCTGGTTGAAGATTACGATCAATCCTCAGACTTCACCTCTTCACACCGGGATGATAATCATACTAAAAACAAATTTATATCCAGCTTTAACCCCCGCTATACTTTCGATACTTTTGTAGTTGGCGCCTGTAACCGCCTTTCCCATGCCGCTTCACTTGCCGTTGCAGAAAGTCCGGCCCGGGCTTATAATCCTCTTTTCATTTACGGAGGTGTTGGTCTCGGCAAAACACACCTCCTTCATGCCATTGGCCAATATTCGCTGATTAATCACGACTTTTCCAGCGTTTACTATTTTTCTTCAGAAAAATTTACCAACGAATTTATTAATGCTATCCGTGACAATAAAACTCTCGAATTCAGAAACAAGTATCGCAATATGGATATCCTTTTAATTGACGATATTCAATTTTTAGCCGGCAAGGAGCAAACCCAGGAAGAATTCTTTCATACCTTCAATGCGCTCCACGATAATAATAAGCAAATTATTATTTCCAGTGACCGTCCGCCAAAAGAGATTCCTACCCTTGAAGACCGCCTGCGCTCCCGTTTTGAATGGGGCCTGATTACAGATCTTCAAACACCCGACCTGGAAACAAGAACAGCAATCCTCAAGAAAAAAGCCCTCTCCGATAAGATCGATATTCCCGATCAAGTCATACAATATATTGCAGGTAAAGTTATTACCAATATTCGTGAACTGGAAGGCGCCTTAATTCGTATCGTGGCCTATGCTTCTTTATCCGAATGTCCGGTCACACTTGAGCTAACCGAAGCCGCGCTACAGGATATAATTTTTACCCGTCAAAAAAATATTACTGTTAAAGGGATCATTGAAGCAACTGCCGATAACTACAACCTCAAACCGGAAGATATTCTTTCCAAAAAAAGAACCCAGGACATCGCTTTAACGAGACAGGTTGCTATGTATCTCTGCCGTATGCTCACAGATTTATCGCTGCCAAAGATCGGAGATGAATTTGGCGGCAGGGATCATACCACTGTTCTACATGCCTTTAAAAAAATTGATAACCTGATCGTTAATAACAGGGACTTTAAAAATCGCCTCGAGATGATCAAAAACAACATTCTGGACAACTCCTGAGTAACCTGTTAATAAGCTGTGTTGATGTTAATTATTTATATTTTTATTAAGTTGGCCTTTTATTTAGAACACTTTTTGCAAGGCTTATCCACACAATACAAGAGCGTGAGTTACTGATACTAATAAAGAACTTCATTTATCAACAACTTGCACAGCCTTTATTACCACTACTGTCTTTATATATATAAGAGATCTTTTTACTTATGTTGTTAATAAATTCGTATATATGGAAACAGCCCTATTTTGTGAAAAGAGGTGTAGAGCAGTGCATATCGTTACCAATGCAAAGCAGTTGACCGATTGTCTGGAGATTGTGGAAAAAGTATTACCGGTTCGTTCAACTCTTCCGGTTATCAGCAATATATTGTTTGAAGTTAACCAGGACTGCTTAACCTTTTCTGCGACAAACCTGGAAATGTTCATTAAAGTTAAAATGGATTACCAGGGTAATGAAACCGGTAAAATATTGCTTCCGCCCAAGATAGTCGATATAATGCGATATTTTCCCACGGATGAAGTAGATATAGAAATAAACTGGGATAATTACAGGCTTGGTATCAGTGGAGGGACAGCCCAATTTCACCTCTATGGTTCCGACCATGAAGATTACCCAACCTCCTTTGAAAGTCAATCGGATCAGCAGCCAGGCTTCAGTATTGAGCAGGTTAAATTCAAAAAAGCACTGAAATCAGTTGCTTTTGCAGCATCAAATGAAGAAACCCGTCCGGCTTTCAATGGTATTCTATTATCTTTTAAAGAAAACAGGTTTTCCCTGACGGCATCAGATACTTACCGCCTGGCAATAAATGATGCCAGAGACGATAAATGGTCTTTTGATGAAAAAAAAGCCCTGGTCCCTGCCCGGTCTCTGCGTGAACTGCTGCGTATTCTAAGTGACAATAATGATCCTGTCACCTTAATCAATCAGGATAATATTTTAGCTTTTAAATTTGACCGGATCTATTTTGCATCCAGGTTACTTGAAGAAAAATATCCTGATGTCAGCGGAGTTATTCCTGGAGAATATAAAACCCGCATTATAATTGATCGCAAACAGCTGGAAGATACAATCAGCCGCTCTGCTTTACTGGCGGAAGGGAAAAACCAGGCGGTTAATATTATTGTCAAAGAAGGACATCTAGAGGTCAGGGTAAGCGGGCAGCAAGGCAGTATGGAAGAAATTATACCGGTAGAACAGGAAGGGGAAGATCTCGACCTTTTTGTTAACACCCGCTTTGTTCTCGATATCTTAAAGATCTTGGAAGATAATAAAATCACTATAGATTTCCATGGTGAAGGTGGCCCTCTAATCTTCAGGCTGGTTGACGATCAAAGTTACCTGTATCTGGTTCTTCCGATTAAAAAAATTAATTAACAATCATGGGGGCAGCTTGATTTGTATTATATCGATAGCCTGCTGATTAAGAACTTCCGTAATTATAAGCACCAGCAGGTGCAGTTTAACCCCCGCCTTAACATCCTTATGGGCCGAAATGCCCAGGGAAAAACAAACCTTCTGGAAACAATATATTATCTATCCGTAACCCGTTCATTTCGCACAAACCGCGATCAGGAACTGGCGCACTGGGATGATCGTCATTTTTTCCTTAAAGGTTGTTTTTTAAAAGATGATTTCAGTAACGAAATCCAGGTCAGCTATCGCCATAACGAGCAGCTCAAAGTGTTAATTAACAGCGATCCGGTTAAACGTTATGATCATCTTCAGCAATTTCCGGTAGTAATTTTTAGTCCGGATGATCTTCTGCTGATCAGGGAAGGTCCATCAACGCGCAGACGCTTTCTCAACCTTGAAGCGTCAAGGCTTAGTCCGGTATATTTTAAGGAGCTGAGGATGTATCAGCGTATTTTACAGCAGCGCAACCAGTTGCTTAAAGATAAATATAATTATACCGCGATAAACACTCTTCTTGATCCGTGGGATCAAGCCCTGGTTACATCGGGCACCAATATTATTCACAACAGGATCGAGATGATTGGAGAGTTGGAAAAAGAAGCACAATTGTTATTCAATCAGATGACTAATTGCAGAGAAAAGTTATCCTTAAAATATGTAACCAGCGTGGAGGCAGATGGGAACCTTCAGCTGACGAAAGAAAAATTTTATCGTAATTTAATTGCTAAGCGCGATCAGGAATTAAAGAGAGGTTCTACAGCAATCGGTCCGCATCTTGATGATTTGGAAATATCGATAAATGGCTACGACACCAGGAAGTATTCTTCACAGGGACAGAAAAGAACTGCAGCCCTGGCCTTGAAAATGGCTGAAGTAAGCCTTTTTAAAAAACAGCACAATGATTGTCCCATCATCCTGTTAGATGATGTTTTTTCCGAGTTCGATCGCGAGAGGAAATCGCACCTTTTAGCTTTTCTTAAGGAGAATACAGGCCAGTGCTTTATAACCACGGCAGTTGGGTTAAACAGCCTGGTGGAAAGTTTAAACAGGGACCATAAAATTATCAATGTTCACCAGGGGAGTATAAGCAATGAAAAAGGTGGGCTCAGTAGTTGAAAAAATGCTGCGCACATATAACCTCTGGCAGGGTTATCAGCAGCACCTTTTAATAGAAAGCTGGGACGAAATAGTCGGCCCGGACCTGGCAGAAGTGACCCGGGCAGACTCAATCTCAAAAGGGGTGCTCAGGGTATCGGTTAAAGACTCAGTATGGGCTTATCACCTGTCAATGTTAAAACCCCGTTTGATCAAAAAACTAAATGATTATGCAGGTGGAAGGCTGGTAAAAGATTTATTCTTTAAAATAGAGTCCTTTGAAAAGAAGGAAAACTGATCCCGGTATTTAAATAATGAAAGAGCATCAAGGGCGGCCCTTCGGACAGCATCTGAGGATCGAAGCAAAGGAGACCTGCAATGTTTCTGCATATAGGCGGTTCACAAATAGTTTTTAACCGTGAATTGATCGGCATTTTCAATCTCGATCTTACGGAAAAAAGCGTTAATAAACAGTTTCTTGATTTTGCAACAGGTAAACTTTCTAAAGCCCCGATCGGTTCCGATCACCCCAGGTCGTTTGTAGTTACCGACCATCGAGTCTACATTTCCCCCATATCACCGCTTACGCTTTCCAGGCGCCGGAATTCCCGTGTTAGCCCATGACCGGCGGGCTAAACTCTTGAAAACATGGTATAATAAGACAATACGAGATCAGCCTGTCGAAATGCCGGCCAACAGTGCCTCGCAAAAAAGCTGATCAAGCCACAACAATTGTTATTGAAGGAATAAGAGGTGAAGAATGGCTAAAAAAATAGATAATACTCGAAGCTATGATGCCAAGCACATCCAGGTGCTTGAAGGTCTTGAAGCTGTTAGGCGGCGCCCGAGCATGTATATCGGGTCAACATCGAGCCGCGGGCTGCATCACCTAGTTTTTGAAGTTGTAGATAACAGCATTGACGAAGTTCTGGCCGGCTATTGCAAAACAATAAAAATCACAGTCCATGAAGATAACAGTGTTACGGTAATAGACGATGGACGCGGAATCCCTGTGGAAGATCATCCCCAGGAGAAACGGCCCGCTGTTGAAGTTGTATTAACCACTCTTCATTCCGGGGGAAAGTTTGATAATGACAGCTACAAAGTAGCCGGTGGTTTACATGGTGTGGGAATCTCCGTTGTCAACGCACTTTCTAAATGGCTGGAGGTAGAAGTATACCGCAACGGCAGGGTATACAGCCAGAGCTACAAGCAGGGGAAAAAAGCGTCTTCGCTTAAATCAACGGCAGGGACCAATAAAACAGGCACCAAGATCACATTCCTGCCTGATGATGAAATCTTTGAGAAGATAGACTTTGAAAACGAAGTAATTATTCAGCGTTTACGCGAGCTTGCCTTTCTCAACAAAGGGACAAAAATTGTTTTTAAAGATCTGCGAAGCGGCCGGGAGGAAAAATTTAAATTCGACGGCGGCTTAATGCAATATGTTGCTTACTTAAACCAGGGAAAAGAAACTGTTCCCAATAAGCCCCTCTACATTTATAAAACAGTAAACGGATTTGAAGTGGAACTTGCGCTGCAGTATCATGCAGGGTATGCCGAAGTCCTCTATTCATATGCCAATAATATCCATACCCAGGAAGGCGGCACCCATGAATACGGGTTTAAGGTTTCACTGACCCGTTTAATTAATGACTTTGCCCGCAAGCTTGGTTTGATCAAAGAAAACCAGGGCAACCTGTCAGGAGAAGATATCAGGGAAGGCCTTACGGCAGTCTTAAGTGTAAAGCTTCTCGATCCCCAATTTGAAGGGCAGACTAAAACCAAGCTGGGCAACAGTGAAGTTCGCAGCACTGTCGATAACATTTGCTATGATAGTATCGAGGCTTACCTGGAACAAAATCCGGCAGTAGCAAGAAGGATTATAGAAAAAGCAATCCGTGCATCCAGGGCCCGGGAAGCGGCCCGCAAAGCGCGTGAGCTGACCAGGCGTAAGAATGCCCTGGAGATCAGCAACCTCCCCGGCAAACTTGCCGACTGTACTTCTAAAGACCCCGGGGAAAGTGAGATATTCCTTGTCGAGGGTGATTCTGCAGGAGGCTCTGCCAAACAGGGCCGGGATCGCCGATTTCAGGCAATCTTACCGCTGCGTGGAAAAATTCTTAACGTAGAAAAAGCAAGGCTGGACAAGATCCTGGCTAATGAAGAAATACGCACCCTGATTACTGCTCTCGGAACCGGGATTGAAACAGATTTTGATATTAAACGGACCCGATACCAGAAAATTATTATCATGACTGATGCTGATGTAGATGGCTCGCACATCAGGGTTTTGTTGTTAACATTTTTCTACCGTTTTATGCAACAGCTAATTGACAGTGGATTCATATATATTGCCCAACCTCCCCTGTATAAGGTGAAAAAGGGCAAGAAGGAGCAGTACCTGTTCCGTGAAGAGGAGCTCGACAAACTGTTAAATGAATGGACCCGGGACGGGAATGTTGGGATCCAGCGTTATAAAGGCCTCGGAGAGATGAACCCGGATCAGCTGTGGGAAACTACCATGAATCCCGACACCAGGATAATTAAGCGGGTAGAGCTGGTCGACGCCATACAGGCCGATAACATCTTCGGTGTTCTGATGGGAGATAAGGTGGAGCCGCGGCGTAAATTTATTGAAGATAATGCCCGCCTGGTGCAGAACCTGGACATCTAATCAATCAAGAAAAACGGAAATCAAAATAAGCCTCCCGGCCTGAGTTAAAGGCAAAGAGGCTTTCCTTTTGGCTTCTCAATTGATCGGCTACAGGGCAGACAAACGGTTTCAACCTTAGGATTGATTAAGGAAGGTTACCGGTGCGCTTCTTTACAAAAGCAATATCGAGCAGCAGGTGGCTATCTGCCAGGGTAGATAGCGAATAGCTATGATCATTTACATAAATCACTTCTTCGGTTTGGGGAGAGACCCATAGCCTGATGTTCTCCCTGGGGTCTTCATCATGGTAAACAGTGATTAAGCCGTTTTCAATGCTATAATTCATATAATCCAGGGGCAAGCCGGGCCCGAAAGAAGAGTAAACAGTAGTCAGAGGCTTAATCGTTCCTTCGGTTGTCAGCATAAAGGCCCCTTTTACCGCTGAACTGCTGACCGAGTGGCGGTAGCTCAGTGTGAAGACTGCCCCCGGTTCAACTTCGATCTCATAGAAAACGGTTTCGCAACGGGGATCTTTAATCTGCATCAACAAGGATTGATTCTCCCTATCGCAGGCTAATAGTAAAAAGATCCCGATCA
>SKPH01000064.1 GCA_007119615.1 Syntrophomonadaceae bacterium
ATCTACAAACTCACCGTTTAATCCTAAACTCCAAAATTTACACTGATCGCAAGGCCCCTTTAACCGAAAAAAAATCTCCGGACAGAGACCTCTCCTTACCCTATTCAGTTTTCAAAGAACGGAAATGTTTTTTTATTTTTTAGTGCAAGAATTATATTAGCACAGGGGGTATTTACTGTCAAGGTAAAATGAGGGGATTTTTAACTTTAAGTTAACTTTAATTAAATAAAATTTATTACCGCCGGTCAGGTATAAGAAAACAAGATTGAAATGATCAATTTATCAGGGAAAAAGAAAAATATGAAGGATTTAACCCGGTAGTGTGAAAATATACAGTGGAGGTTGTTATTATGTCAAAATCAAATCAAAAGAACCATAATGATTTCCAGAAACCGCCCTTTGATTGCTTAGATTTTATATTGCCTGCTACCCTGGGGCGAATTCATATCAGGGGGCCCGTCGCACCCGATCAACTTGACAGCTACAGCCTATCTGAAGATCTCTGCTGTTTCAGACCCTCCTCCCGTCAGCACCGGGCCCTGGTGGAACTGTCACGCCAGCCGGACGGGTTGGTCTTTACTGCAACCGTAGCTGGCATCATAGTATCATATGTCTCATTTCAAAAGCCGGATTACCCGTGGTGGCAGGAACGTTGCTTACCCCAGTTAATCGAACTTGGCGGAATAGAAACCGATCCATCATGGCGAAGGATGGGTTTAGGCCGGGAACTGCTTAAAAGTCTCTTCAAAAATCCGGATTTTACTTTTTTTGAAGATTTTATTGTAATCGCCGTACAGCTTATTCAAAGTTGGGATTTGAGAAACACAGGCATGTCACCCTGGATCTATCGCAAATTTATGCTCGACTTTTTTCGAGGGTACGGTTTTGTAACCTGGGAGACCGTCGATCCCGAAATTCGTGAGCACCCCTGCAATATACTTTTAGCCCGGGTCGGCGAAAATACCGGCATGGAAAGCATCAAGCATTTCACGGCCAGTTGCCTGAGATTAGGTTAAACGCCTGCAAAATATCTCTCCAAAGTAATTACCAGAATCTTAAAGGAAATGCGCATCTTTCATCGAATAATAATTGTATTTTCCAATAATAAAGGAGGTTACATTTTATGCCAGATAGAGATCACGGAGATATCTTCAGTGAAGAATACTCGAAACCATTTTTACCCCCGGACCATTTTAAGCGTAAAGCTCTGGTAAAAGACGATACTCCATATAAGGAGGCGGCAGATGATAAACTTGCCTACTGGGCCGGAATGGCTGAAAATATTGACTGGATGAAAAAATGGGACCAGGTCCTGGACGACAGCAACCATCCCTACTATAAATGGTTCGTTAACGGAAAGCTTAATGTTTCTGCCAACTGCCTCGACCGGCACATTGAAAATGGACTGGGCGACAAGAAAGCAATCTTGTTTGAAGGTGAAGAAGGTGACTCAGTCAGCCTGACCTACAATGAATTGCTTAAAGAAGTAAATAAATTTTGCAATGTTTTGCAGGACATGGGTGTCAACAAAGGAGATGCGGTAACTATTTGGATGCCTATGATCCCGGAGGCTGTCGTCGCCATGCTGGCATGCACCCGTGTCGGCGCCCTCCACAGTGTAGTCTTTGGCGGTTTCAGCCCGGAAGCGCTGAAAGACCGGATCCTGGATTCAAATTCAAAAATCCTTGTCACCGCTGATGGAGCATACAGGCGAGGCAAAGTGATCCAAATGAAAGGGGCAGCCGAGGAAGAGCTGAAAGAATGCCCATCACTGGAAAAGGTTATTATGGTTGAGAGAACAAACGCAGCTCACCAACCTCAGGAAGAAAGAGACTTTCTCTGGAGCAATTTAATGGCCGATGCAGCTGATGACTTTAGCCCTGTAGAAATGGATGCTGAAGATCCTCTTTTCATCCTCTACAGCAGTGGAACAACCGGTAAACCAAAAGGCATCCTGCACACTACCGGAGGTTACCTGGTTGGAGTAAATACAACATTCCGCTATGTTTTCGATTACAAGGATGAGGATATTTTCTGGTGCACTGCAGATATAGGTTGGATCACCGGCCACAGCTATATAGTATACGGTCCCCTGTCCGGTGGCTCAACGATATTTATTTACGAAGGAACTCCGGATTATCCCGGTAAAAATCGTTTTTGGGAACTGATCGAAAAATATAAGATAACCGTGTTCTACACCGCCCCGACAGCAATCCGTTCGTTCATGCGCTGGGGCAACCAATTCCCGGAAAAACACGATCTCTCCAGCCTTCGCCTGCTGGGCACTGTTGGTGAACCGATTAACCCGGAAGTTTGGATCTGGTATCACGAAAATATTGGCAAAAAGAATTGTCCGATTGTCGATACCTGGTGGCAAACTGAAACAGGTATGATTATGATTACTCCACTGCCGGGCGTAACGGCCACAAAACCAGGGTCGGCAACCAAGCCCTTTCCCGGAATTGATGCCGACGTGGTTGATGACGAAGGTAAATCAACTGAACCGGGGCAGAGGGGTTTCCTGGTAATCAAATCGCCCTGGCCGGCTATGCTACGCACACTCTATGAAGACCCTGAAAGATATGAGCAAACTTACTGGAATCAATATCAAGGGATCTACTTTACGGGCGACGGTGCCTGGAAAGACAAAGATGGTTATTTCTGGATTATGGGCAGGGTCGACGATGTTTTAAATGTTTCGGGGCACAGGATCGGAACCATGGAAGTAGAAAGCGCCCTGGTTGATCATAAGTCCGTAACCGAAGCGGCGGTAATCGGTAAAGTGCATGAAATTAAGGGTCACGCCATTACTGCTTTCGTAACCCTGAAAGAAGGTATTGAGGGGAGCGAAGAATTGGTCGACGAGTTGAAAAAACATGTCGGAAAAAGAATTGGCGCCATCGCCCGCCCGGAAGAAATATTCTTCACCTATGAACTGCCGAAGACCCGCAGCGGTAAAATCATGCGCCGCCTGCTGCGTGATATTGCTGAAAACAGAGACCTTGGAGATGTAACTACGCTTATGGATCCTGAAGTTGTAAAATCAATCAAGGATGATTACAGCGACAATTAAATAAGTCGGGATAGAGCGCTCGGCAGGCGTAAAGCAGAGTCAGGACTGAAATTCAAAATCAAGGGGCATATCTCCACCGGAGATATGCCCCTGTTTAATTAAATTGAAGTTGCGTAGAATCACTACTTTACAGACAACCAGGAATATTTGTCTCTATCAACAGCTTATCTCCTTAACCCTTTGATTTTTCAGGTAATTTTTATCCTGGCGAACTTGCGCTTGCCGACCTGTATTACCTGCTCCACCTGATCGGTAAGTTCGAGATCGATCGAACCGACTGTTTCACCGTCAATCTTCACCCCATTCTGTTCAATGAGGCGGCGTGCTTCACTCTTACTCGACGTAAGCCCGGCATCAACCATTACCTTAATAATATTGGCCGGAGCAGTGAATTCAAAAGAAGGCATTTCACTGGGCATCCCTTTTTGTTGGAATACCTGTTTGAACTGTTCTTCGGCATCTTTTGCTGCCTGGCTACCGTGATAGAGGGACACTATTTCACGGGCCAGACGCATCTTTGCATCACGGGGATGGATCTTTTCGTTTTTCAAAGCATCCAGAATCGAGTTAACTTCTGTTGAAGGCAATGTAGTGGCGAGACTGAAGTATTCAGGCATAGCATCATCGGAGATAGACATTGCTTTTCCGTAGATCTGGTCCGGAGGCTCGGTGATTCCAATATAATTACCGAGACTCTTACTCATTTTCTGAACACCGTCTGTGCCAACCAGTATAGGCATGGTAAAAGCAACCTGGGGCTCGTGTCCATACTCACGCTGCAGGTGGCGTCCCATTAACAGGTTGAATTTCTGCTCAGTTGCCCCAAATTCTATATCCGCCCGGATGGCGATGGAATCATATCCCTGCATCAGGGGATAGAAAAATTCGTGTATGCTGATCGCTGTATTCTCCTGATAACGTCTGGTAAAATCTTCTCTCTCCATCATCCTGGCTACGGTAATGGTTGATGCAAGTTGGATAACATCAGCAAAATTAAGTTTGGCTAGCCATTCACTGTTAAAGACCATTTCAGTGCGATCAGGATCGAGAATAAGAAATATCTGCTCCCGGTAGGTTCGGGCATTGGCGAGAACTTCTTCTTCTGTCAGCTGCTTACGTGTTTCCGAGCGGCCGGTAGGATCACCGATCCGACCTGTAAAATCACCCAGAATAATAATAATATGGTGGCCAAGATCCTGGAACTGGCGCAGCTTATGAAGCACGACCGCATGGCCCAGGTGCAAATCCGGTGCGGAAGGATCGATGCCCAGCTTACAGCGGAGCGGTTTGTTTTCGGCAACACTTATTTCCAGTTTTTTCTTGAATTCTTCTTCAACAATAATTTCCACGGTGTTTTCAGCAAGAATTTTATATTGTTCCGCTGCACTCATCATCCCCATTTAATTATACCCCCATCCATTTAAACAAATCGTTTTTAATCCCTGTTATTCTATCACAACTTGCTAAGCCTGTGTTCATGGATTCGGGATATTCTGGTTCGAAAATAATGATGTAACTTTCCTGCTCGAACTTTTCTGTGCTAAAATGTTAGAAACCTGTTAAATGATTGTGGAGAAATATGATCAAAAAAACAGATTACGGAAAAGTTGTAGGGTTTAAAGCAGCAAGAACAATCATGGGCAAACCGCTGTACGTGACCAATTTTTTCTATTTTGACGGAATGTTGATCGATACCGGCCCGGCTCATATATCCTCGGAAAT